>JAIDPP010000319.1 GCA_029062725.1 Muribaculaceae bacterium
AGATCTGTATAAGAGACCGCGGCAAGACCGGCATGGGTATGGACGAAATTCTCGAGGCGATCGTGAAGCGCGTTCCGGCTCCAAAGGGTGACCCCGACGCGCCTCTCCAGGCCCTTATCTTCGATTCCGTATTCAATCCCTTCAGGGGAATCATCGCCTACTATAAGATAGTGAACGGTACCATCCGTACGAACGACTTTGTCAAGTTCGTGGCAACCGGCAAGGAATACCACGCCGACGAGATCGGGGTTCTCAAGCTCGACCTGTCGCAACGGAAAGAACTCTCGGCGGGAAACGTTGGCTATATCATATCCGGAATCAAGAACTCCCGGGAGGTGAAGGTCGGCGACACTATTACGCATGTGGCGCGTCCCTGCGACAGTGCCATTGATGGTTTCGAGGAGGTAAAGCCTATGGTCTTCGCCGGAGTCTATCCCATCGACACCGAGGATTTCGAGAATCTTCGCGCCGCTCTCGAGAAGCTCCAGCTCAACGACGCCTCCCTCACTTTCCAACCCGAATCTTCGGCGGCCCTCGGCTTCGGATTCCGCTGCGGCTTCCTCGGTCTGCTCCACATGGAGATAGTTCAGGAACGTCTCGGCCGTGAATTCGACATGGACGTGATCACGACAGTCCCCAATGTCTCATATCGTGTATATGACAAAAAAGGGAACATGACCGAGGTCCATAATCCCTCCGGCCTTCCCGAGGCCACCCTTATCGACCATATAGAGGAACCCTATATCCGTGCCACCGTCATCACCGCTGCCGACTACATCGGCCCCATAATGACCCTTTGCCTCGGAAAGAGGGGAGAGTTGGTGAAGCAGGAATATATATCCGGAAACCGTATGGAGATCACTTTCGACATGCCTCTCGGCGAGATCGTGATCGACTTCTACGATAAGTTGAAATCCATTTCCAAAGGTTACGCTTCTTTCGACTATCATATACATGACTTCCGCGAGTCGAAACTCGTGAAGCTCGACATCCTTCTAAACGGCGAAAGCGTCGATGCCCTCTCCACGCTTACCCATGAAGCGAACGCCGTGAAGTTCGGGCGACGCATGTGCGAGAAGCTCAAGGAGTTGATTCCGCGCCAGCAGTTCGATATCGCCATCCAGGCGGCCATCGGCGCCAAGATCATCGCCCGCGAGACAATAAAGGCCGTGCGCAAGGATGTGACGGCCAAATGCTATGGCGGTGATATCTCCCGCAAGCGAAAGCTTCTTGAGAAGCAGAAGGCCGGAAAGAAGCGCATGAAGCAGATAGGATCTGTAGAAGTGCCTCAGAAGGCTTTCCTCGCCGTCCTCAAGCTCGATTAAACGCCTGCAACCCCGGAGGGGTTGCACTTTGATTAACCGGGGATTCCCGCCACGGGCGGAACCCCCGGCAAAATATCTACTCGTCCCTCAACCCCGGAGGGATTGCACTTTGGTAGTGAATGAACCTTTATATATACCAAAGCGTATAAAAAAGAAAACACTATGAATATTGGAGATAAATTTCCCGACCTCTTGGGTGTCGATTACCAAGGCAACGAAGTGAAGCTTTCAAATTATCCCGGGAAGAAATTCATCATCTATTTCTATCCTAAGGATTCCACACCCGGCTGCACTTTGGAGGCCGTCAGCTTCCGCGACAACTACAACGTATTCAATGATATGGGCTATCAGGTGATAGGTGTCAGCCGCGACTCGGCACAGAGCCATTGCCGTTTCGCCGAGAAGAACGGCCTTCAGTTTCCCCTTATAACAGATACCGAGGGCACTCTCTGCGAACTGGCCGGTGTGTGGCAGGAGAAAAAGATGGCCGGACGCAAATACATGGGAATAGTGCGCACCACATTTGTCACCGACGAGAACGGGGAAGTGACCGATAAAGTGGAGAAAGTCAACACCAAAGCAGCCTCCGAGCAGCTCTTCGCCCTTCTTGACGGCCGCGACCAGATTAATCCCGCGTAAGTCCTGCTCCGAAAACGGATAAGACGAATTCCGAAAAATTCTTCATAAACTATATTCAGAGAGGCGGCTTCGGCCGCCCTTAATCTATTGCCTATGGCTTCCGTATTCTACACCGCGAGAAAGACCATCCGTAACTACGCCAACGGCGGCAACGTGCTGATCGCCGCCACGGCTCTCGCCCTTCTGGTCGTCAATCTCCCTTTCACCCGTGAGATCTACAATTCCCTGTGGGAGCATGAGATAGCACTGCAGGTTGGTAGTTTTAACCTCTTCAGCCATCATGGGGAGCCGATGTCGATCATGGCTTTCATCAACGATGCCCTCATGGCCCTCTTCTTCTTCTCAGTCGGACTTGAGATCAAAAGGGAGGTGCTTGTGGGGGAACTCTCTGATTTCCGTAACGCCCTTCTTACTATAGTGGGATCTATAGGGTGCATGGCTTTTCCGGTGCTTATC
>JAIDPP010000032.1 GCA_029062725.1 Muribaculaceae bacterium
ATACGATATCGTGGTCAACGGCACTGAATTGGGAGGAGGCTCGATACGTATCCACGACTCCGAGCTCCAGGATAAAATGTTCAAACTCCTCGGCTTCACTCCCGAGCGTGCCCATGAACAGTTCGGCTTCCTTATGAACGCATTCAAATACGGAGCACCTCCTCACGGAGGTCTTGCCCTCGGCTTTGACCGCTTCGTATCAATACTCGCCGGGCTCGACACCATCCGTGACGTGATCGCCTTCCCGAAAAACAATTCCGGACGCGACACCATGAATGAATCCCCCTCGCCCATCGCGCAGGATCAGCTCAACGAACTCTATCTCGATGTAAAACCCATAGTCAAGAAATAGCCTATGCCCAAAGTCAGGGAAATAGCTGCCGTTATAGAAAGCTTCGCGCCAAAGCGTCTTCAGGAGGATTATGACAACGCCGGCCTCCAGGTCGGCAATCCTGATATGGAGGTCTCCGCCGTAATGCTCTGCCTCGACGTGACTGAAGATATCCTTGCAGAAGCGCGCGCCAGAAGCTGCAACATGATCATTTCCCACCATCCCCTTATTTTCAAGGGCCTCCGGAACGTGACCGGCGCCGACGCCACCCAGCGCATCGTCATCGAGGCGATACGCGAGGGAATAGCCATCTATGCAGCCCATACAAACCTTGATGCCGCCCGGGAAGGCGTGAGCCATGAGATAGCCTCGATCCTTGACATGTCAGGTCTCGGGGTGCTCGATCCCAGACCCGAAGATCCTTCCACCGGAACAGGAATCATCGGCGACATCACCCCCACTCCCAAGCTCGAGTTTCTGAGGCGCGTTAAAGAGCGTTTCAACGTCCGCGCCCTCCGATACTCTTCCCATTCCCCACGCCTCGTAATCAAGCGTGTGGCTGTCTGCGGTGGGTCCGGGGCGTTCCTTATCCGGAAGGCTGTGGAAAGAGGGGCGGATGCCATCGTGACCGGAGACATCAAGTATCACGACTTCACGACCTTCGGCGACGAAATTCTCATCGCCGATATCGGCCACTATGAAAGCGAGCTATGCTCGGCGAAGATATTTTCCCGGATCATCCGCGATGCTTTCCCTGACGCAGTGGTATATTTCTCCCTAAAGGAAAGCAATCCCATCGCTGTCCTTTGACGGGGTTATTTCATCTTTCAAAATTCAGAATAAATTACTTCCAAGTTAAAACAACTTCCATATCATGGCAGAAAAAAAGCAAGAGAAGGAACGCAGTGTAGAGGAGCGTCTGAAGGCACTTTACGAGTTACAGACACTGCTCTCCAAAATCGACCACATCAAGATTCTCCGCGGCGAACTTCCCAACGAAGTGAAAGACCGTGAGGATGAGATCGTCCGTTTCCAGACCCGTATCCAGAAACATCAGGATGAGATCGAGGACCTTAAGGCTCTCGTGAGCGTCAAGACCGGCGAGATCGAAGACCGCCGTCAGAAAATCGCCAAATACGAGGAGCAGATAAATAATGTCCGCAACAACCGTGAGTTTGCCTTCCTTGAAAAGGAGAAGGAGTTTGAATCCCTTGAAATCGAACTTGCCGAGAAGCATATCCGCGAGGCCAAGGCCAAGCAGGAGGCCAAGCTCCGCGAGATCGAGCACGACAAGGAGGAACTCTCCGACAACGAGCATATCCTTGAGCAAAAGAAAAAGGAACTTGACGAGATCGTCAACGAGACTCGTCAGGAGGAGGAACAGATCCGCGAACAGGCAAAGGCTCTCGAACCCCTCATCGACGATTACACTCTTGCAGCCTTCAAGAGGATACGTAAGAACGCGCGAAACGGTCTGGGTATCGTGACCGTGCAGCGTAACGCATGTGGAGGATGCTTCAACCGTATCCCCCCGCAGCGTCAGCTTGAGATCAAGATGCATAAGAAAGTGATAGTTTGCGAATACTGCGGCCGCATTATGATCGACGGCGCTCTCGCAGGCGTGGAAGAGGCTGTGGCCGAATCTCCGGCTCCCAAGAGAGGAAGAAGCAAGGCTTGATTCATAATCCCCGGCAATATAAGTATTACGGTGTGTCAAAATTTTAAATTTTGACACACCGTAATGTTTTTGTCCTGATGGCGGGGTTGCTGTTATATAATCGGGATCCTTATGGAATTTGGAGGTAACGGTGAAGCTGCACCGAAAGCGTCCAGCGCGGGTCCGCCAGAACTCTCTTCACAGTGTCGAGACGGTTGAGACGGAACTGCTCCTCATCCTCGACAAAGCAAGGCTGGAGATACATCAGTGTTTGGTTACCTACACACGGAAGCGAAAAATATCCCTCCAGATCCTGCCCTACAT
>JAIDPP010000320.1 GCA_029062725.1 Muribaculaceae bacterium
TTAAAATCATCCTTATGGAGCTCATTTATTGAATGGTTAGCCAAAATGACGCGCCCCACGGCTTTTGTCCAATCACTGGAAATCGCGACCTGAAGCTCTTCATCGGCTTTATACAGAATCTCGAATATCTTATTCCCACTATTAAGAAGGGCCTGGCGTAAAGCTTCGGTATCATCGTCATCTTTTGGCATGCGTTTCAACGTATCCCTTATTACAATATGAAGTGCTTTCAGAAGTAAAAGGAAAGTAGTGGTTCGTTGTTGACCGTCAATAAGATTTAGTTTCCCCCTCTCAGAGCAATCTAAAATTACCGTTCCGAAGAAATAGGGATCATCCGCTTCTGTTGATATAAATGCGGTTATATCCTGCCACAATTTATCACATTGATCAATCGTCCATGCATATTCGCGCTGATAGACCGGTATAGAGAATATCTCTTTCCCGGCCAGTTTTGTATAGTCGCCAATCAGTTTAAGATTAGGCTCAATATTCTTTGTTGGCATATTTTTTGAAAAAGTTAGCTTTACTCTCCAAACCTATTGTTAAGTCTGAGAAACGGGAAGATTAGGGTCAGGAAGCGAAGCTGATTGAGCACGGCATGAGCCGCATCAATCAGACGATATCTTTTCTTTATCTCGGGACGAGACGGGTCGGGAGCATAGGTCACGGTCTGCGTCCAATGGTCGTAAGAGGTGTTATTATGGTGGATACCGTTGCGAATCCCATTGTCGGCTATCTCCGAAAACGCGACCCTCAGCTTGGGAAGCCGTTGCATCAGGTTAAGACGCGTACCGTTGGTATGAGATATGAATTTAGCCATATCCGCATGATATGCCTTTCCATCTTTATCCTTGAATATATTGGGGTTACCGTGGTGAATCTGATTGTAGAAGGCCATAACCAACGGCAGGCATTTGCCGATAACCTCAAAGTTATCGGCATAGAGATCGTTTATCTCCTTCTCGGTAGTGGTCATCAGGAAAAGATCTTTTCCTGAACCTCCGTTGAAATCAAGCATAAAGGCCGGGAGGAACTTCGCCAAGTCCTTAACATTCTTATTAATCTGCTCTGCCACTTCATTATACAACTCCTCCGAAACACCTGCTTCTTTGCAACATTCCACAACCTTCATCGGTCCTTCAGTATCGGATTTGAAGTTATGGCGCACCTTCCTGAACAGCATGTTGAGAAGAGACGATGTAAAGGAACCCTTATTGAAGTTGGCAAATACCACACCTATCATGGTTACGTAATGGCCATGACAATCCTCGACAGTTTCTATTCCATCCACTGGGGTATCATCTCCAAATATCGCTTTTATCTTCCGAATATAGTACTCCGGCTTCAATTCTTTTGCCTGAAGAAGTTTATGTAAACTGTCCAAAGCCTCCGACCATTGGTCAACACCGTGCATCACCCCCTTCAATGCCATGTTATACAGATGCATCTCCTCAAATCCGAATACCATCTGCAAGGTCTGGTAAAGAGAAAGTGCCAGACCATGCGACTGCTTCTCATAATAGAGAGGACGGGGAGTCGGAAGCCCGGCACAATAACCCACAAGATAACCCTCCGCATATCGGTCGGCCTTCTCCAAATCCGGTTTCAAACCATTCTTATCCAACTCAAGATGTATCCGGTCATTACAGTTGGGACATACCAACTCCATAGGCCATGTACGCCACTCGATGCTGGTATCAATCTGATATTTCAGATGAAATGCCGCGCCGCATGTAGGACATAATATTTCTGCCGGTATTGTCATTCAGTTTTCGCCTTTGTTAGAAACGCCTCTCTATATCTTCTCGTAACTTCCTGTATATAGCTTTCAATTGCAGGTAATGACAACGGATTCGGAAGGCCTTTATAGTCTATGAATCTCTTTAATAGAATAAGAAAAAGAATATACACGGTATTGCAAAACCAATACCAGTGAGGATAGAGCGAGAAATCAGCTTTCTGACTTACAAAGGGAGAGAAGTAGTCGCCATGAAGACGTTCGCATCTGGAGGCATAGAGTATGGCAGTGAGAATAAACTCAATTCTGCGCTCAAAGGAGATCCCGGGCGTGGGAGTACCCTTGAAGGTCAAAGGCTCATCCGTCAATACACGCAAAAGTTTGCGCGCAGCTCTATGATGATCAGTGGCGGAGAGTACCTTTTCACCCCCCACCTCCGAAAGATATTCCTTTTCAAAGGCAGTAAATAGATCCTCTCCAATCGCCTCTTTTGCACGCTCCTTCACGTATTCATACTGCGATGCAATCTTTATGTCCCTGTCAAGGAGCATCCTTACGCTGGCGTAGCGACACACCGTAATAGGTATGATACTCAACCATTCCTGTAGTTTAACCTGCAACTCCCCGGCCTTGGAGTTGGAAATCTCAGGACGTATCACCTCCTCGGCAAATCTGCGGAAAAGATCGGCAGTCTTGATCTTCCCCTTCATATTCAACACCTCTTTGGCATACAGCGTCAAGAGAACCTCAAACGGAGTCCACCATCTGTCAAAAGTGATATCGGGACGATAGGGAAGTGTCTCAAGGCCGTCAAGGATGACGGAGGAAATCTTGCTTAGTTCCGGATAGGAGAACAATACATCCGAAGTCTCTTTTACCGGAAACGGATACGGAACAGCTATCGGTCCGCCTCTTTCGATAAGGAGATCAAGTTTGTCACGCATCTCCTTATCAGGAGTAGGGGCTACTCCCGATAGATATTCTACACGACGTTCAATGGCGTGATACTCGTTATATTCCTGTGGGGTCATTCTCTGCGAAATATTTTTTACGGCATTGAGGTAAGGAATCGGAGGTTTTAGTAATTTGTGTATAATCATGCCAGAGCTACTGCCGAAACGGCAGACTCACGTACCGACATATTAATTCTTCCCAATGAAAACGTTCCATAGGGAAGGATCGGTAGTCAGTCCGGAATTCCGGATATACTCTGCCTTCTACAAATACATGTGCTCCGACAGGACTACTCTAACTAAGAATGTTGATTTACAAAATTACTCTATTTTTTTAAAATAGGCAAATATATGCTCCGGCTAATAGAACTTGCAAATATATTTTTGAATGTAAGGTGATATTTCCCCAACAACTGGTCTAAGCTCTTCCGTTTCGGTTCAAAAAATACTAATCTCCTTTTATCCAAAAATATCGGAATGGGTACCTGTGTCGAGTAAAATAAGAATCAGTGCATCATTATCCAACTCCCAAGTCAATAGCCAATCGGATGAGATATGACATTCCCATACATGGTTGAATTTCCCGCTAAGTCTGTGAGGTCGATATTCCAAAGGGAGAGTTCCCTTGTGAGAAAGTATTTCTATTACCTTTTCAAACCTCTTTATATCAAGGCCTCTCTTCAGGCATCTCTTAAAAGATTTCTTGAAGGTATTTGATCGAATAATCCTATACATTCTCAGCTCATTAAATCAGCCATCAACTCATCTACGGAGAAAAATGGACCTGCAACCTCTCCATTACGAACTTCTTCAATAGCCTCTTCCAAACGGGAAGCAGGAGCTTCTACAGGACGGATGCTTGCACCCTCGAAAGCCTTCAACAATTTTTTTATGAGACGGTAATCCTCTTCTGATTGCAAACTTAGTGTATAGTCCATAATTTTTTTCTTTAATAACGAATATAGCCCGAGATTGTTGAATGATAGAACATTATTAGTCGCGCTCGAAGATGTCGCGGGTATAGACCTTCTCCATGACGTCGGCGAGATCCGCGCTCGTGCGGTTGGCGAGAATCGCCTGCGAGCGACGCTTGAATTCCTCGAGATCGTTAACTACACGGGAGCCGAAGAAGGTGGTGCCGTTCTCAAGCGTGGGCTCGTAGATGATCACGGTCGCTCCCTTGGCTTTGATGCGCTTCATTACCCCCTGAATCGAACTCTGACGGAAGTTGTCGGAATTGGATTTCATGGTCAGGCGATAGACACCGATCACACATTCATCATCCTGACGCTCATGGCGTTGGCCGTAAGTGTTGGAAGAGGAATAATCATACCATCCGGCCAGACGCAACACCTGATCGGCTATAAAGTCCTTGCGCGTGCGGTTGCTCTCCACGATGGCGCTCATCATGTTCTGCGGCACATCGGCGTAGTTAGCCAAAAGTTGCTTGGTGTCTTTGGGCAGGCAGTAGCCGCCATAGCCGAAGGAAGGATTGTTGTAGTGGGTTCCGATACGCGGATCGAGCCCTATACCCTCGATTATTGCCTTGGAATCGAGTCCTTTGACTTCGGCGTAGGTATCAAGCTCATTGAAGTAGCTTACACGCAGGGCGAGATAGGTATTGGCAAAGAGCTTCACGGCCTCCGCCTCCTTCATTCCCATGTAAAGGGTGACGATATCCTTTTTCTCCGCTCCATCTTTCAGAAGCCGGGCGAAGATATGCGCCTGCTCGTCAAGCCATTCCACATCCGTGACCTTCCGGATCGCCTCATTCTCCTCGGCAAATTCCGGTTTGTCTATGATCTTGGGAATACCTGCGATGATGCGGGAGGGGTAAAGGTTGTCGTAGAGGGCCTTGCTCTCGCGCAGGAACTCGGGAAAGAACAGAAGGTTGAAGCGCTTTACGCCCCTGGCGGCGTATTTCACGTATAGATTCCGGCAGTAGCCCACGGGAATTGTGGATTTGATAACCATGACCGCCTCGGGATTGACGGAGAGGACAAGGTCGATGACATCCTCAATGTTATGGGTATCGAAGTAGTTTTTCACCGGATCGTAATTGGTGGGTGCGGCAATCACCACAAAGTGTGCGTTGCGGTAGGCTTCCGCGCCGTCGAGGGTAGCGGTGAGGTCGAGTTCCTTCTCGGCGAGGTATTTCTCTATATAATCATCCTGAATCGGGGATTTCCGCCTGTTAATGAGCTCCACTTTTTCAGGAATCACATCGACGGCGGTTACATGATTATGCTGAGCCAAAAGAGTCGCTATCGAGAGACCGACATATCCTGTGCCCGCCACGGCTATATTATATTTTTCCATCGTATTTCGTATTTGCGCACAAAGATAACAATTTATTCCACTTTCTCCAATAAATCAGGATGGATAAACGGAAGGGCGATGGCGCAGAGTCCCTCGATTTCGACTACGATGTGCTTGTTGCGGCGGATGCGGCGCGCGTATCCTTCGTAGCCGGCAAAAGGGCCACCGGTGACACGGAGACGGTCGCCGATCCTGAATTCCTCCTTACGGTAAACCTCACAGCGTGTCGAGTCGGGGGCTGTCAGCAGTCGGAAAAGACGGAACTCCCTATCCGCGATAGGCTGGATTTCATCGCCGCGCTTATAGCGGTAGATCCAGAAAGGGAGCAGTTCACCTCCGGGATTCTTCCCCTCTTCCTCTAAAAGGGAAGCCGATCGGGTTCCGGTGCGCATAAAGAGGAGCTTGGCTATAACAGGACGCCGGGAAATGGTTCCATCCGGATTCCGGACCATATCTACTGGGAGATAGGTCTCCACGCCGCGCTCCCCAAGCTGCGACGCAAGAGCCGAAGGCCGCCCGCTCTTTAGGGCGAACCATCGCTTCTCCTCTTCTTCTTGCCCTTCCTTCATTCCGCTGATGTAAATATTGAAGTTCTCCGGTTTTTAATACTGTTGCAAAATTACCATAAATCTTTCATCATACAAAAATATTCTTTTCCTAATTTGAGAGATATTTATTAAATTTGCACAATATAATCCAAAGCGGAGCCGAACTGACCGGTTTCACTCCCGGCTCTCAAACTTTTCAGGAAGCATATATGAATTTCAATTTCAGACATAACCTTCGTAATTTCCTCACAATCGGACTCATGTTCTTAGCGGTTTCTGCAGTGGCGATGACCGACGACGAGGTGATAACATATATCCGGACGCAGTCGGCAAACGGCAAGACCGAGCAGCAGATAGGCCAGGAACTGATGGCCCGGGGCGTAAGACCCGACCAGGTGAAGCGCATCAAGGCTAAATACCAGAAGGAGGGCACCAATGTGGCCGGAACCACTTCGTCGGCCCAGAGCGCCGCTCTGATCGACAACGGCCGCGACCAGGTGATCGAGACTCAGACCATCGATACCACAGTGATCGACGTCAACAATCCCGAGCAGAATCAGCAGGCTATGGAGGTGTATGGACATGACCTCTTCAATTCCCGCTCTCTGACCTTCGAGCCGAACAAGAACCTCGCCACTCCGAAAAACTACCGGCTCGGCCCCGGCGATGAGGTGATTATCGATATCTGGGGCGCCGCCGAGGACCATATCCGCGAGCAGATCTCCCCGGAGGGGAGCATCATGATTTCCCGCCTCGGACCGGTATATCTCAACGGAAAGACAATCGATGAAGCCAACAGCTATATCCGGAACCTGTTCGCCCGGAAATATGCCGGAGTCGGCAATGACCAGACTGACGTCAGCGTAAACCTCGGCGATGTCCGCTCAATACAGATCGATATCATGGGTGAGGTCAGCACTCCGGGGTCTTTCCGGATGTCGCCCTTCTCCACTGTCTTCCATGCCTTATATAATGCCGGTGGAATCAACAATATCGGTTCGATGCGTAATATTTACGTGATGCGCAACGGCAAGCGGGTGGCTACCGTCGATATCTATGACTATCTCTTTAAAGGGAAACAGACAGGAAACATACGTCTTCAGGAGGGAGACGTGATCATCGTGCCCCCCTACGAGCAGGTGGTCAATATCTCCGGTAACGTGAAACGTCCGATGTATTATGAAGTGAAACCGGGCGAGACCGTGGCTTCCCTTCTCGAATATGCCGGGGGATTCTCGGGCGACGCCTATTCAGGAATGGTGCGCCTGTCGCGTCAGAACGGCGCCGAAAACGAACTCTACAATATCGAAAGCGACGAGTTTTCCTCCTATCGACTCAAGGATGGCGATGTGGGGACTGTCGGGGAGGTGCTCGACCGTTACACAAACCGTGTGGAGCTGAAGGGTGCCGTCAACCGTCCCGGTCTTTACGCCATGAGCAACAAAGCGACGACCGTCCGTGAGTTAATCAATATGGCCGAAGGGCTCACCGATGACGCCTATCAGGGGCGCGCGCTCCTATACCGTCAGGGACCCGACCTCACCCTCGAGGTGATACCATTCGACCTTGCCGCGGTCATGGCCGGGACTGCCGCCGACATCACGTTGCAGAAAAACGACGTGATAGAGATTTCCAGTGTTCAGATGATGGAGGAGAGAGGAGATTTCACTATCGAAGGGATGGTGACCAATCCCGGTAACTATTCATATATGGCCAATACCTCGGTGGAGGATCTCATCCTCCGCGCCGGCGGCCTACGTGAAGGAGCCTCCACAGCAAGAATTGATATCTCCCGACGTATCGTGAACCCGTCGTCGGTTTATGAGACGCAGCAGTTAGCAGAGATTTTCACGATAAACCTTGTCTCAGGCTTAGGCCAGAAACGGAATCCGGGTCAGGAATTCATCCTTAAACCCTACGACCATGTGACTGTACGCCGTGCACCGGGATATGCTGCCCAGAAAACAGTGAGGGTCAGTGGTGAGGTACTCTTCCCGGGAAATTATACTCTTGAAACCCGCAACGAGCGCCTAAGCAGTCTCGTCGAGCGGGCCGGAGGAGTAATTTCAGGATCATATCTGAAGGGAGCCTATCTGAAGAGAAAACTCTCTGCCGATGAAGTCGAGGCCCGAAGAAACGTGATAAGGCTCGCTTCGCAGAATCAGGAGGGCACGGATTCCATCTCCGTAGCCAAACTGAATATCGATACCATCTACAACGTGGGGATCAACCTCCCTCTCGCTCTTTCCAAACCGGGGTCGGACTATGACCTTGTCCTTCAGGACGGCGACCAGCTGTTTATCCCGGAATTTCAGAGCACTGTCAAGATTGCAGGAGATGTGATGTATCCCAATACGGTAGTATATCAGCCGGGACAGAAGGTTTCATATTATATCAATCAGGCCGGTGGATACGGCAACACGGCTAAAAAGAGCAAATGCTTCATTGTATATATGAACGGCGAGGTGGCGAAAGTCGGTAGGAAAACTGTCGTCGAGCCCGGAGCCACGATCATCGTGCCTTCGAAAGAGCCTTCCAACGGTCAGAGCTGGGAAAAGATCCTGACTTTCGTCTCCGGATTCGGCTCAGTAGCCACAATGGCCGCTACGGTAGCCTCCCTATTCAGAAAATAATCACGTCATAAACAGGGATTCCCCACAACCGCAAATGCGGGGGAACTGCAACACCTTACGAAATGTCAGAACAGAACTATAACGACAAGGAGATGGAAGAGAAGGAGATCGATCTCCTCGAAATCGTCAGGATGATATGGAAGCGGAAGAAGACGATAGGACTCTGGTGTCTGGCCGGCGCCCTGCTCGGCTTAGTGGTCGCTTTCAGCATCCCGAGGGAATATGACACGAGCGTGAAACTGGCTCCCGAATCTTCCGACGGAAAGGGAGGATCAAGCAACCTCGGGGCTTTGGCAGCCATGGCAGGCGTAAGCCTCGGCTCTTCGGGCGCAGATGCTGTGTCTCCGCAGCTTTATCCCGACATAATGAAGTCTGTACCCTTCAATCTTTCCCTTCTTGACATTCCCGTGACGGATAAGGAGGGGAAAAGGACCTTCACAGTAGCGGAATATCTTCAGAACGACGTCAAATCCCCCTGGTGGAGCGCGATCACCGGACTTCCCGGTCAAATCCTCGGTGCCCTCTCATCCGGCGACAAAGAGAAGGAGGTAGAGGTAGAGACACCGGACGGGGCAACCGTTATCCGTCTCTCCAATGAGCAGGCTGACCTTATTCGCGCCCTTAACGGGGCGATCACTCCCTCGGTCGATATCAAGACAAATGTGGTCACAATCAAAGTCCGGATGCAGGATCCGATGGTCTCGGCGATTCTGGCCGATTCCGTGGCGAGCCGCCTGAAGGAGTATGTGACAGACTACCGTACCAACAAGGCTCGCAAGGATCTTGAATATGTGGAGAAGCTTAATGCCGAGGCTAAGGAAACCTATTACGCCGCGCAGCAGAAATATGCCAATTATCTCGACACGCATCAGGGAATCGTATTATATTCTGCGCAGACAATGCGCGACCGTCTGGAGAATGAGACGCAGCTTGCCTTCAATCTCTTCAACCAGACCTCCCAGCAACTCCAGATGGCAAAAGCCAAGGTGCAGGAACAGACTCCTGTCTATGCCACTATAGAGCCGGCTACCGTCCCCATCAAACCATCGGCTCCAAGGAAGCCGATGATTCTGATCGGATTCATTTTCCTCGCTTTCGCAGCCTCCGTGGCATGGATTCTATTCATCCAGCCTAATATTAGGAAAATCAAGGAAGAAAACGAGGCGGAAAAAGCAATTGTGAAGACGGAGGACTCTGTTTAATATATTTGATGTTTAACATCTTTTATTGAATGTGGTCTAAACCTCCGCGCACACCGGATGTCAATTTTTAATATGACTTCAATCAGAATATATATCACGCTTATAATTTGCCTTCTTCTTTCTCAGGGAGGAAAGGCACAGAATATTTCCGACGCTCTTGACGGCATCCTTTCAATTATGACCGACGATGGCGTCGATCTTGACCGTATGGCGGCCTCTATGGCCGGAGAACCGGATTTCGACAGTATGATCTCGGCGATGTCCTCTCCCTCTTCCTCCTCCGCCACTGTGGATCTTGATCTTCTGGCGGCGTCAATGAGCCGTGGCGGCTCCCGTTATTCTGATGCGGCGGTCAGAAATACGCTCAGTTTCCTTTCTGATGCATATTCATATCCGGCTCAAGGGAGGGCCGGATATTTCAGAGGTTATTCTAATCCGTCGATCGCCGGGGGAGCCGTGCTGCCCGTAGCCGGAATAATAACCTCTCGCTTCGGCTACCGTCCGGCGTTCCGCAGAATGCATAAGGGAGTGGATATCGCACTTCAGGTGGGCGATACTGTAGTGGCGGCTCTTGACGGCACAGTGGAGCGCGTATCGAACGATCCGCATGGCTACGGAGTATTCGTCTGCCTCCGCCATTCCGATGGAATGGAGACCAGATATGCGCATCTAAGCCGTGCGCTGGTAGTTCCCGGCATGAGGGTGATGGCCGGCGAACCTCTTGCTTTGGGTGGCAACACGGGCAATTCCACCGGCCCGCATCTCCATTTCGAGACGCGCGTGCAAGGAACTGCCGTGGATCCGACCTCGATGTTCGATTTCTCCATGCCCTCAGGAATGACGCGACACCGCTCGCTGGCGGCTCTCGATTCGGAAAATCCACGTCATGCTGTCAACATGTATCCCGCGTCCTATGGCTCCGCAAATCCCGCCGCCGGAGCGGCGCTGGCACAACGGGAGAAATCTACATATATAGTAAGGACAGGCGATACCGTCGCTTCCGTAGCACGAAAAAACGGAATCTCTGTCCTCACTCTTTGCAGATTGAATATGCTTTCTTCCGATTCCCGACTTACTCCGGGAACCATGCTCAAGATACGTTAATTTTTACCGGTCGCCTACCGTAGTTCCGATAAGTTCCAACAGCCGCGGAAGAGCCTCCTCGGTCGGGATATTCTTTATAACAAGTTCCTTCCCTTTATATAGGCTCACTCTTCCGGGTCCGGCTCCGACATATCCGTAATCGGCGTCGGCCATCTCGCCGGGACCGTTTACTATACATCCCATCACCCCTATCTTAAGCCCCTTCAGTTCCTTTGTGGCTTCCTTGACCTCCTTCAACGTATTCTGGAGGTCGAAGAGGGTGCGTCCGCATCCGGGGCAGGCGATATATTCGGTCTTGCTCATGCGCAGACGCGCGGCCTGAAGTATATCCAACTCGAGATCGCCGAGCACATCTTCGCCGAACGCCGGTGCCACTATCTCTATTCCGCTGCCATAACCGTTAAGAAGCATGACGCCGAAATCGGCGGCTGCCTTTATGCGGAGTGTGTCAAGGTCGGTGTCTTCGTAACGCAGCCGCAGGATCATGGGATTGTGGAAGCCCGCGGCCACGAAACGGTCGATATACGACATTATCTCCCCCGGCGCGTTGCGATGACGCGAGGTAATTGTAAGCGGACCGCTGAACTCCGGATTCTTTACCGGCATAGAGGCGTCAGTCAGAAAAAATATTGCCTTTGGCCGGTCGGCATGCATGGCGATTATCTTATCCTCATAGCCGGTCAACCTGTCGAGGCTGTCACGGCTCGCTCCCTCGACTACCTTCTCCGGTTCTTTTATGGGTGTATGCCCTTCGCGGGCTGCGATGTAGTCGCGTAGCATACGTGCTACCGGAATCTCCCTCTCCGGATCCTCCGACAAAGATACGCGGATTGTATCCCCCAACCCTTCGGCAAGGAGGGCGCCGATACCAAGGGCGCTCTTGATGCGACCATCCTCAGCGTCGCCTGCTTCGGTCACTCCCAAATGCAACGGATAATCCATTCCCTCGCTCTCCATTGCCTTGACAAGAAGCCTGACCGTCTCGGTCATTACGCAGGTGTTGGAGGCTTTTATGGAGATCACGATATCATGAAAATCTACCTTCCTACAGATTCGCAGGTATTCCATCACCGATTCCACCATCCCCGCCGGGGTGTCGCCGTAGCGGCTCATTATGCGGTCGGAGAGCGACCCGTGGTTTACCCCCAGGCGGATCGAGACTCCGTTGGAGCGGCATTTCTCAAGAAAGGGTATAAGAGCACGCGAAATCTTTTCTATCTCTTCGGCATACTCCTGATCGGTAAACTCAAGTTTACGGAACGTGCGTGCCGCATCGACGAAGTTTCCGGGATTGATGCGTACCTTATCGGCAGTATCCGCGGCGGCGAAGGCGGCGTTAGGATTGAAATGGACATCGGCCGAAAGGGGCACCTGGCAACCTGAGGCGCGCAAGGCCTTCCTTATCTTACCCAAAGATTCCGCCTCACGGACACCCTGGGTGGTGAGACGCACGAGTTCGCCTCCCTCTTCATAAATGCGTCGGGTCTGGGCGATGCTCCCCTCTATATCGTTGGTTGAGGTGTTGGTCATCGACTGAAGGCGCACGGGATTTTCACCTCCGATGCCGATATTCCCTACCTTCACGGCGCGGCTGCGGCGCCGTCTGTAATTATATCTGCTCATTGAACTATCTTATCATTGTCATGAAGAAAACCGAAAGAAACCCGACGGCATATCCCGCAAGCACCTGCGCGGCAGTATGGCGTCCGAGCCATACACGGGCGGAACCCAACAGACCGCAGGCCGCAATCCAGATGATGAGCCACGCCCAGATGCCGGGCTGAGGATTGGCTTCGTGCATTATCCGGATGAGCATGGCCGCGATGCCGGCAATCGCGGCGGAATGGGCGCTGATCTTCCAGCGGAAATTGATGACAAGGTTGACAAGACCTGCCACAGCACCTCCTATAAAGAACATCACGAACCACATCGGAGCATGCTTGAAATACATGAAGAGACCCGTACCGCCCATACAGAGGATGGTGATGATATAGGGTATCAGACGCTCTTTGCGTCCGTTAAGCCCAAGATCATCGACAAGCCCCATACGCTTCAGCAGAACCACCAGCAGGGCCGGTATCCCCACGTTTATAGCCGCTACGATCAGCGTGAAATTGAGCTTCGTGGAGAAGGTCATGAAATCCAGGATCGAAAGGTTGAAGGCCAGCAACGTCCCGAACACCGGCATAAGCAAAGGAACGAGTATCCATGAAAGAGCCGTAGAAAAAACGTCGAAAAAACGTTCCCACTCTCCGGGATCATAGACAGGTAGCTTTTCCTGAGCCGGAATTCCTAAGATCGGACTCTTCCTCTCTTCTGTTTCAGAGGAGGTTTTTGCATCGCTATCCTCTTCTTTCCCATTTTCTTTTCCCCCGAGGAAGAGGGAACCGTTCCCGGGTCCTTCCCCTCCCGTATTGTTGTCATTATCCTCATCTCCGAGTGGAGATTTGGGATAATAGGATGATGTGTCTATCTTCATAATCTTAAATTCTTTATTTCTCCTCTATCTTATCTGATCTTTCCGGACATCTTTCATACCGGACGCCGCTTGCGGGCTATACGTTCTGACGCCGCAGGACCGTTTGGAATTTCACAGGTACGGGAGTCTCGAAGTGCATGTCTTTCTTTGTGACTGGATGGGCGAAACGCAACGTCCGGGCATGGAGTGCGAGACGATGAAGCGGACTCTTCTTAGCCCCGTATTTACGGTCGCCGCTGATGGGATGGCCAAGATCGGAAGCATGGACGCGGATCTGATTCTTGCGTCCGGTATCGAGAGAGAACTGAGCCAGGGTAAGGTTGTTGCCGCGGTCAAGCACTTTATAATGTGTCACGGCGATACGTCCCTCGTAAGGATTGTCGGTAGAATAGACCACAAACTGGGAGTTCTCGGCAAGCCGGCTCTTGACAAATCCTTCGTCTTGCTCCAAATATCCTTCGAGGACGGCCACATAAAGACGCTGGAGGATGACGTTGTTCCAGTTATGGCGCAGCACTTCCTGAGCCTCCGCCGACTTGGCGAACATCATAAGTCCGGAAGTGTCGCGGTCAAGACGATGCACGATAAAAAGTTTGTTACGCGGGTCAACCTCCTTTACATAATTCCTCACTATATCGTATGCATTGGTCTCCTTC
>JAIDPP010000321.1 GCA_029062725.1 Muribaculaceae bacterium
GGCTTCTGCAAGCCCTTGAAGACAGGGTAGCCGTCCGGATTAATCGCCATGTCTGTACCTGATAATCCGGTCAATTATTTGAAGAACAGGGGCAACGCTTCTGAAAGGGCTATGAACGAAACACACCCTCCGATGGTGAGCATAATGGTTTTCTTCACATCCTGATCACCATTTTGCATCTTGAAATAAACATTGAAAGCTCCGACAAGCGCGATGACCGCCGCGATCGCTTTCATAAGATTGGAAACAGGAGTCTGGTAGGAGCTGACCTCGGTGGTAGCCTTTGTGAAACCGGCGGCTCCCTTGCTCGAAGCCATAGCCTCACCTGCGAAGCAAAGTATTGAGCAAAAGAGCAAGGCGAAAGTACGGCCTATGCCTGAATTGAAGAACGATGAGACCGCACGGTTTGCAACGCCCTTGATTTTCTGCAATATCTGCATGATTTTCTGAAAATGATTAAAAGGTTTCAAGCTAAAGGAACAGGCGTCGCTAAAGAATCAGAAGTCAATAAAGGAGCAGATATCGCTAAAGGAACGGTGAGTTTTTCAGATAATCAAGATACTAAGGCAATCCTAACATCATTATGGAATCTATTCAGTATAAGACAGGATAAGAGGTGGAAAAAGAAATCTCCGGGAAAACTGGAGACAAAGCGTTCAGGCTCTTTCCCAGACGTGGATAATCTGTCCGAGATCGGATGAACTGTTTTCAGCCATCCTGTCAATCTCCTCAAGCAGTTCCTCAACACTGATACCGTCAGTCATTACGGCCTCGCGGTAGCCCGGCCTGCGAAAAGGGATTTCCTCTTCAGAAGTATCTTCCGGATTATCCGTTTCATCCTTCTCATTAAAGTCATCCTCCGGATTATCGGAATCTTCAGCGGAAGGAGTCTCGACAGGATTCTTCTCCTCCCGGCTTATCAATGTCGGCTTGAAGGAACTTGCTTCATCGGAAATGTCAATGTCAACTTCAGGTTCTTTCTCCGTGTCGGCAGCCTCCTTAGCTTTCTGAGCGCGTATGTCCAGAAAGATCATCACCAGATAATAGACCACCATCACAACAATAAGGAAAGATATAATCTTGAAATACATAATCGTTATCGTTTTTATATTCATTACTAACTTACCGGCATAGGCATGAACCGCAATCCGAGTGATTCCCCGAAAATCTCCTGACTTCTGTTCCTTATCAAATCTTCGGGATAGTACATCACGTTTCTTTCCTCCCCGGGAACGTAGCCTTTTCTTTTAAGGCGGTAGCGCAAGGTAATTTTCCTGCGGTTGGTGACAACCTTGATTCCTGAAACGGGGTCAAGGCCGAATATAAGCCTGCGTTTTTCCCTCTTTACAAGCATAGCCCGGTGGTCGGAATTAAAAGCCTTCATCTCCTGCCGGCTTCTTGCAAGGCCCAGAGAGGCGGCAATCCTGCTCACGGTTGTTTTCGTTATGCCGAGATCAAAAGCGAGCGTCTGCATGGAACGGGAACTGAAATATCTGCTTATATGTTCCTTCTGCCTCTCTCTTGCAATCTTGACGCCTTTCGTCAGTCCCAACCTGCGGGCAGCGGAAACAAGGTTGCTGATACTTATTTCAAGCAGTCCCGCTATCTCCCGGTTGGTCATCACAGGATAGAGGTGGCGAAGGGTGTCGAGTCTTTCAGGTGTCCATCTCCTGCTCATGCCTTATCCACATTTTGGAACAGGGATTTCCTCTCCTTCTTGAACTTCACCATCCGTTCAAGGTAAGAACTGAGGAAAGCCCTCACAATATTGTTCACGAGGTCGGAACGGCATAACCCGTTTATGTCGCACTCATCCAGAGTGTCGGCCAGTTCTCGGTCGAGTTTGCAGACCAACCTCATATCCTTGTCATTCTCCTTTCCGGTCTCCTCCGAAAGAGCGATAAAGACTTTCCAGCAATCAGGACCGGTGTCAACGGAGGCTCCGTTTCGGGAATTTTTATCGACAACCACATCCGGATCAGTCTTATTATGCTCCTTATCCGGAATAATGGAGACTTCCGAATCTACATCGGGGTCATTGATTCCTTCAAGAAGGTCATCAATGTCAGGAAGTTTATGTGTCATATATAATGTAATTTTAGATAAACGTTATCAGTTACTGTCCGCTTCTTCTCTGTTTAGCATCTCCTCTCTCATCTTTTTCTGCCGGTCTCTCAAAGCCTTTTTCTTCTGCTTTTCAAGTTCATCGCAATATTGTGAGAGTTGAATGCCCCTCAATATCACCTCCCTCAACGGATCGACAGAGCCGAAGATAAATGAATAAACCGTATCGAAAACAGGCTTTGTCACCGGAAACTGGCGGTCAAGCTCGCCTACCGTACTGACTCTGAGCATTGACGCCCTCCAGGAGATTGCTTCGGTAACTTCGCCATATTCTGAAAACTTTTTTCTTGTGATTTTCCATGCTTCCTTTTCCTTGGCTTTTCCTACACGGGCATCCGTATTATTGGGAACCACGAACACCTTTGTATTCATCCGCTCTCCGGCTCTTGCCCGCAGTTTCTTTAGAAGAATAAGGAAAGCCAACGTAGAAGGGGATGTGAGGTTATCATAATGGAATGGAGTCACCATGACATCTGTATTGACAAGCAGGGTAGCAAGCCCCGGCGTGGTAAGGGAACCGGCAGAATCTATCAGAACCAACTCGATGCTCGGATCATTGTAAAGTCTCTCTATCATCGAAGCCATCTCCTCATCCTTCATACTTCCGGCTGAAATAACCTCGTATGGAATCTGCACGTCCCCATACTCCTGAATATCCGCCTTACGGCGTTTCACTATGGAGTGCTGGAAATCGCAGTCAATGACCATCACCCTCACACCCTTTGAAAATAGGTAGTTTGCAAAGGCGATGCAGAGAGTGGTCTTACCCACACCTCCCTTCTGATTAGCGAAAGTTACAATAACCGGAGTCCTCATAATCTTTGTACCTGTAGAATTATCACATTGCAAAGTTACCGACCCTCTTACCCGGAAAAAGAAATGTGTTACAACTATTTTTTTGACCGACCGAGACTTTCAGGACATTGAAATGAAAAAATCCCGATATTTCGGGATTCAAGGCTTAAAAAGATAATTAGTGTTACACCTAAACGTCACTTTCCTACATCTTCAGCCTCTTTGACTCCTCGAAGCTGTCATAATCTCCGTTGTTGCCGACCTCCCATTCACGATTGTCAGTATGGCTTCCGCCTCCGACATCCCTGTATCTGTGAGTACCAACACCCGATTCAGACTTTCCTTTCCTGTTACTCCTATGAGGCTGATTGTTACGTATGTCGGCAAGCTGCTGTTGCCTGTGTATTTTCTGAATCTCACTGATATCGAATCCTAATTCCGTGAGATTGACGATGATCTTTGACCTGATATTGATTGCAAAGGTTTCGTTTCCGACTGTTTTAATGACATAGCCATTTTCTCGCAATACCTTTCTGATATTCGTAATCCCGGTATTCTCATTTATTGATCTGAGCAAATCAAGGAAATCATCGGACACTTTACGATTGGAGGAAGAAAGTTCCACCAGATCATCATCCGGCTCTTGCATTTTTGCAATCAGGCACAGCAATGAACATTCAACTTGTGTTACGGGTCTGAAACTTTCAACCCATTCAATCTTGTTGTTGCGGCTGATCTGTTCAGCCACCTCCGGTTTCAGTGTTCTTGACTCACCGTTATAATAAATGAAACCTCTCTTGATATACGCCCTTTTCTTGGAAAGAAGGGAATGTAACTTATGCTGGGTAAGTTTAGGATCAGTTTCAAGGCAATCGTCAATGAACCGTTCAAGCCTGTCCATCCTTTCCTCCGGAGTGGCGAAGTCCATAAGCCTCTCCATAGAAAGAAGCCGATTGCCGTTTATAACTTCTTTTTTGGAATGGTCTATCAGCATATAACCGAACGGAGTGTCCTTCTTACCAAAAAATACAAGGTCTATGCCGAATTTAGTTTTGAGATGTTTCTTCAACTCCTCCTTGTCGGTAGAAAGATCGCGGTACTTGCAAATGATTACACGCAACTGTCTCTGACGTTCCCTGCTCAATTTGGTATCCTTGAAATGTGAAACGATTTCAGTCTTATCCAACTTCTTCCTGATTCTTCCCCCGAATTTAATATAGACCTCTTCCTCCTTATTATATACCTCATAACCCAGGGAGTTCATCACAGCTTTGAACTGCGCCATAGAACCGAAAGAATAGGAGAGTCCTGATGCCAAGTCTTCATCCACTTTCTCATTTCGGTTGATCTTGGTAAGCCGGTCGATGATTTCCTGAGACCTCCTGCGCTCGTTATCGTGTTCGATCTTTCTTCCGTCCGGGCCGATACGTGAGGATATTATATGAAGATGGGTGTTTGCCGTATCACGGTGAGCATAGACAAGGAGAGGTTGCCCCGGTTCCATATAACCCATCTCCTTCATATAAGAGTGAGCGAAGTCAAGCAGTTCCTCCTCTGTCATCTCATGCCCCTTGCAGGAGATCGCCACATGGAACTGGGCTTTCCTGATTCTATCATTCTGCGAAGTATATCTCTGCAGAAATTCAATCTTCTCCTCGGTAGTCGGGACGCCGAATTGTCCGACAGGTCCGAAATTCAGTATCTCTATCAGGGAAGCCACACCTTTCGTAACCTTGCGGTCATTGTAACCAACGGCATGAAAGTTAGTGCTTCCCGGTAATATCGTCGCTATCATAATCTGACATCATAATATTTGTGATAGTGGGTTCATAAAAACTTACGTACTTGGAAATTTAGGTAAAAGGATTTCCATTATCCGTACTCCTATTATCTTTGATTCTTGATAATCCTCTTTGTTATCAGTTCAAGTTCCGACTTAAGGGAGGAGATGGTATCAAGCGTATTCGATATTACAGGCATTAGAACATCCCTGATATATGTGGCTGTAAGCAATCCGGCAACCGAGAGTTCGTTTGCTCTCTTAACCGACTGATTCAGGTTACTACCGGCCCAGGAAAGTTGATTCTGATAATTCCTGTAATATTCACTGAGGTCATTCATCAACCTGATATGTTCGCGTGCGGAGACATTGGAATATTCCGATACTGCGCATCTGATATAATGACCAAATGAACTGTAATTGCTCGCGTTCTTCCTAATAAGCTCTGCTTCCTCTTCGGTAAGTCTGATTTCAATTCTCCTGGTTCTTCTTCCCATATCTTAAAATTAGTTATAGTAAATCCTCCAACCCTCCTTTTGCGAAGCAAACGGCGATGGAATCGCCCCGACGCGTAGCGGACGGCAAGTCACCTTTCGTCCGTGCCAAGCGCAGCTTTGTACGGCAAAAGGTACAACTTGCTTGACAAATCCCGCAACGTAGTTCGCCATATTTTCCGGGTCTTTTTCATACCTCAAAATTATATATTACCCGTTCGGCAAAGGAAATGTGTTACAAATATCTGATATTTCCGTTTGCCGATACATTCGGATTTCAGGGATACCGATTATCGAAGAATGGTAACAGATTGGTTAAATAAAATGGAAAGCCAATGATTCATAAATTTCAGATTCCATTGAACGAAGAGATTCCAAACATAGGAGTCAGCGAGAAATAAACATCATCATATAATAGTTTCTGAATCACTTGAAAATAAGTTATAAGTATGTCTTATCTGGTTGAATATAAATATATTAAAGTTGTATATATCAATATTTTTTGTTATATTTGTATTCTAAAACACGGTGTTTGAATAACATAAAAAGAGGTTATTATGTGGTTTGCATTTAAAATAGAAATTATCCTGTTGCCCTTGGTGCTTGCAATAGTAGGTATAGTGAAACTTGGAGTTTTCATTATTGTCAGACTCTTTAAATTCAGTTTATGGCTACTTGAATTGATATTGAAATGTATCTTCAATAGTACGCCTTATATGGTAAGTGGTATCCGGTGGATATGGATACAGGGGAAGAAAGGTTTAAGATGCTGTCTGCGCCGGAATAACTGATTAGACCTTTTGTGTGGTTCCGCACTAACTCGCGTACAACAACCCCGAATACTGCAATCGTTCCCTTTTGTATTATTTTTAGGTGCAGACTTAAGGGATAGAGATCTTGATTAATACCCGGTCATCTTTCCTATACCCGTTCCGGTTCCTCAACCGATGCACTTACCGTAAAGGACACCTATAAAGATACCATTAAACAGACCTTCATAAATAACAATAATCATACCGATAATCGTACCGCTGAACGTAACGCATAAAACAAAAAAAATATCCTCTGAAAATCACCATTATGATGAATTTTCAGAGGATATTTCAAATGTTAAAAACGTTGGAAATCGTACCGCTCACGAGGACGCTGAGAATCTCATTAACTCAGCTTGCCTTTCGGGTTGTTTTCTTGGGTGCATCCATCTTCTTTAACTCCGGCTTTATCAGATTCAAAGCCTCAGCCTCTTTCTTAGTCAGCCCAAAGAACTCGGGGGTGTTGGGATGAACGACTACTTTCCCGTCTCGCTTGCCATATAGAACCCAATCAATCACCTTACGGTTGGCCGCATCCACTTTCTTAGTATCGTAATGGATGTAGATTGCAGTTATAGGATTCCCATATTCATGACCTAAGGCAGCGGCTATCGTTTCAATAGGAATATCAAGATCAGAAGCGATGGAAGCCCATGTGTGACGGGCATAGTAGGTGGTAAGTTTAGGGAAAAGAGGGTCATACTCCTTTTTTCCGCCCAATCCGCTTCGAGTCACCGGACCAATCTTCTGGAGATGTTTGTTCATCTTCTTGCGGAAGAATACATCGCTATCCCAGTGGTCGAGAATGTCTATCAGCCAGTTTTTACCCTTGTACTTCTGAATTAATTCCATTGCTTCGGGTTCAACTTTCATGGAAAAGAAGTGATGTGTCTTGGTTCTGTGAAACTCCACGCGCCCTTTGGTTAGTTCCTTGAGGTTGCAGAGATCCACATTGTTAATACCCATGAGGTAGAACATCAGCATAAAGTAGTCCCTATATTTTACGGCACACTCCTCACACTCAAAGAATATCAGTCGTCGAAGTTCCTCTACCGTCAAGTCGCGTTTGGCTGTAACCTCTCTCTTGATTTTGAATCTGCGAAAGGGGTAGGCGGTGGTGATTTCGTCCTCAATAGCCTTGTTGAATACAGTCCGGATGTTACGAAAATGTATGTTTCTGGTATTCTTGGAAGGGGCTGTTCGAGCCATGAAGGAATCAAAATCCTGCATCCAGTCAGGTGTCATATCCTCAAATCTTAGATTCTGAAGATAATTGGTTCCCTTGTCAGCGGAGAAAGCCTCCAATCTGTTCAGGGTGTGGTCGAAAGTTCGCTTGCTTCCCGGTTTCATCCTTTCGGCATACTGCTTGAAACGGAAAAGGAAGGTCTTGCTGCGATCTTCTTCTTTCTGCTTGGCCTCCTTCTTTTCGGGGTGAAGTTCTTCATCGCAAAGAGCCTTTATCTCTGACGCGGTAAGGGAGTTGATACGACACTCGTTGGTCAACTGGAGGATGAAACTGTCTATCTGACTTCTTACCTTAGAAATGTAAGAGTTCAAAGTCAATTTTTCAGGATGGTTGATTACTCTTTCTTTCACCGGATCCCATTCCTTGTCGGGAAGAAGCTTTACATCCAACGAAATTAGCGCTGTCTTCTTTTTGTGTGCTATTGCGATTTTCAACACACAGGGCTTGCCATTTTTGGCACCTCGAACATCGAGGAACAAACGGGTATTTGCCATAATAATACTTAAAGACTCCAGTGGATAGGGGCATTTTGGTGTGTAAAACTTGCAAGCCAACTTGCAAGTCTACTTGCAAGTCTAATTCATCCAAATTGTGCAAATTTCACCCAAAATGTGCATCCAAAGAGTTTTTTTTAGTACTTTTATAGGCGTGGGGGATACGAAAAAAGCACTGATTTCAGCGTGTTAATCTCTGATAATCAGTGCTTTTGTTGTTTGTGGTCCCACTTGGGCTTGAACCAAGGACTCCCTGATTATGAGTCAGGTGCTCTGACCAACTGAGCTATAGGACCGGGCCGGAATTATTGATTCCGCCTTTCGGAATGCAAAGTTATATCTTTTATGCGAGCTTTCCAAATTATTTTACATCTTTTTTCAAATGTAAAACCAAATCCTACTCTCCCCTACTCTCTATGGAGTCAACTGACAACTGCAAAATTTATCAATACTTTGATAAAACTCAATTTTAAGAGTTGAGAAATCTAATATTTATGGGTCTATCATTGATAATGATAATATTTCTTTTTAATTCTTTCTGCGTAACCTGCCTGAAGTCCATTCTTGGAAAGAGTTCACCGAGGATTTTTAAAGAGTTTACCGAGGATTTATGTGCCTTCCCCACTGCATCCATCTGTCCAGAGCATTAGGCTCTCCCCTATTGATATGACATTCAGGTGCAAAACGAGCTAATCACTTCACGCCTTATTTAATTATTCGACAACTCCGGTTATTTTCGTATCTGCGTTTTCTTGCCGTCGATGATATAGATTCCCTGAGAAAGAGGCGTTTCTGAAATCCTGTTTCCATTCAGGTCATATATAATTCCCTCTTTACTGCCGTCAGAAGATACCGTTCCCACTCCTGTTGTGGTATCCAGAGATATTTTAAGGGAAATGCTTCCGGTGCCCAAAAACTGTCGCAACTCGTTTGCTGTAACGCCGTTAATCTTACCCAGCCGTGTATAACTCCAGGAGTTGGATCCATAGAAAATGACCATATTGTTCCCTTGATAAAGCATGATGTCACCGGGTTCGGTAGTGATCTGAGAATTAGAGGTCGTGAAGGATTGGGGAAGGACGCCGACCTTCTCGAATCCTCCATAATCACTCATCTGAATGGTTATAGGGCCTTTCTCCAGAAGTTCCTTCAATTCACGCGTAGCCTCGTTGTCGGCCAACGTGGCGGTCATGCTGTCTCCACCTACGGTTAGTATAACTTTGGTCTGCGAATTTGCCATAAATGAAATAATTGTCACTAAAACAATAAACAGAGTCTTTGACATAGTCCTATATTTTCTTTATTACCTTCGCCGGTATTCCTCCGGCTACTGTGCGGGGAGGCACATTCTTGTTTACTACAGCACCAGCCGCGATAACCGCACCCTCTCCGATTGTCACTCCCTGGAGAATGGTCACGTTGGCTCCGATCCAGACCTTATCCCCTATTTTCACAGGCGCCGGGATCATATCTGCACGACGGTCGGGATCCATCACGTGATTTAGAGTGGCAATCACGCAGTTGTGGCCTACAAGTACGTCGTCTCCTATCGTTATCCCGCCCTGATCCTGAAACTTACATCCTGAATTGATGAATACCCTCTTTCCTATCCTTAGGTTTTTACCACAGTCGGTGTAGAAGGGCGGAAACATACTGAAAGTCTCGTGTATTTCTAAGCCTGTCAGCTCCGACATCAAATCGATTATCTCCTCATGGGTATGATAGGAATTATTAATCTGGGTCGTTATGCGCAATGCCTCCTGACTCAGTTCGTGCATTTTGGCATGTACGGGCGAGCCTCCGGGGATCACTTCCCCGGAGTCCATAATATGAATAAATTCGTCTGTGGTCATTTGAGATATTCTTTATAGAAAGCAGCGATTTCATCGAATGGTATGATATCGACCTGATCATATAAATCACAATGGGTTGCTCCCTTTACTGTGAGCATCTGTTTGTTCGCTCCCTTAAGTTTGGCGAAAGTATCCTTACCGAAATAGTAGGAATGTGCCTTGTCACCATGAACGATCAGCACGGCATTGTCAAGTTCATCGGCATAATCATAGAACTTGAAATTGATAAACGGGAGATTAGAGGTGATGTTCCATCCATCGGTAGAGTTTCCGGAACGGGGATGGAAACCACGTGGCGTTTTATAGTAAGCATAGTAATCTTTCACAAACTGGGGCGCATCCTCGGGAAGAGGATCGACCACTCCCCCGGCTCTGGTATATTCTCCTTTCCGATAATCTTCCGTGCGCTGAGCCGCCATTGCCGCGCGGTTGGCATTACGTTTCTCCTTCGAGTCATCCGCGTCGAAGTATCCGTTTGCGGCCACCCGGGTCATATCATACATTGTCGATGCAACCGTGGCCTTGACACGAGGATCATTTATGGCCGACTGGATTGCGATACCTCCCCAGCCGCATACACCGAGAATACCGATTTTGTCAGCATCTACATCAGGCTGCACCGAAAGGAAATCTACAGCGGCCGAGAAGTCTTCTGTGTTTATATCTGGCGATGCCACGCGACGAGGTTCACCTCCGCTTTCACCTGTAAAGGAGGGATCGAAAGCCAACGTCAGATAACCGCGCTCGGCAAGTTGCTGGGCGTAAAGACCACTCGACTGTTCTTTTACAGCACCGAAAGGTCCGCTGACGGCTATCGCGGGGAGTTTGCCACTAACCCCTTTCGGAGTGTACATATCCGCAGCGAGGGTTATGCCGTAGCGGTTTACGAATGTCACTTTCTTGTGATCCACTTTATCACTTTTGGGAAAGACTTTATCCCATTCCTGTGTAAGGGTCAGTTCCTCAACGGGTGCAACCGATAGATTTGTATTAGGGTTATTCATAACCTGTGATTTTAATGAGAGCGATGATACAAGAATTATTATCGAGCCCAAGATTATCTTATTCATATAAGCAGTTCCGATTAAATAATGAAGTTCCGAATGCAAAGTTATAAAGAGATCTTCAATAAAACAGACCTATATTTTGGTAAAATAAACCCAAATCACCGATTTTTCGAATTTTGATAAGTGACCCGCGAAAATATTGAACACATCAAATCCCTGTATTGGGGGTTCTCAATATTTTCCCGGGTCACTTCTCCTTCATTTTTATCACTGACAAACCTTGAACGAAGCTTTCTTACCGTTTATTTTCAACTCAACCTTGGGATTGGAAAAACGAGTGAGATGCTCAAAGGTCAGTGTAACCGTAGCCACACCCTTACTTATAGCGACCTTGACTGAGGAGGCTTTATATTCCTTTCCCAACCAAATAGGTTTAAGCTTTACATCTGTTACGTAATACTTATCACCCGCTTTATCATCGTTGAAAACGATAGTCACTTTATTGTCACTGTTATCAAAACTCTGACAATGCGGTTTTGCGTTTACTGCTAAGCTGACAATGATGCAGACAAACGAAATTATAAGCTGTTTCATATTCTTTAAAATCTTGATTTTTCAGAATTTCCTGCTCCTGTTCCACGATAGCGGTCGCGGCTGGAATTGAAGCGATATTGGAGAGTGAGCATTACCGAACGCCCAGGTGAGTAATTCTTCTGTTGTATTTGAACGGCGTCGCTGCATAGATAGAAGTTACTCTTGGCAGAGTCGAACAGATCCTTACACTCGACAGTTACACTGAATGTATCCTTGAAGAATCCCTTGTAGATTTTGGCGTTTACATACCACGGTGTATTTGTCAGGCGTGTGTTATTGTCCCAACCGCGAGTCATAAGCTGAGTATCGACGTTAAACCAGATGTCAAAAGGAAGATGAATAGCGTTCTGCCACTGGAACATAAATATCGGAGTGTTCATATTCACTTGCTCGCCATTTACAGGCAGAGTAAGCCACTGCTTCATCATTCCGACATTCACTTTTGATTGCCAGACTCCAACTTGGAAATTACCACCTACGAAAGCTTGTAGATAGTGCCGGTGGTCAAGATTTGCTGTGCGGATTATGGTAGCCTCGCCGTCCGGTCCGTAAGGTTCGGTGATATGATACACGCCGTCTTTGAAGTAGGTGTAAGAGAGCTGGGCAAAGAAGCGGCGCCACTGCGCCATATATTCCACGGTCTGCAACTTCGTTGGCTTCAGATAGGGATTGCCCGTCTCGTATGTCAGACGATTTATATAACTGATTGCGCCGTCAAGTTGACCATATCCGGGGCGAATTGTCTTGCCGGTATAGTTCAGTCCCATTCTGACTTTCCCTAATTGCGTGGCGAAGTTGAGTGAAGGGAAAATATTATTGTAGGTTTTACTCTGGCCGTCTTGAAGCAGTCCCATTTCATAATAGTTGAACTTAACATGCTCATACCGCAGACCTGCGCCAATCATAAAGCGTCCGAATTGTTGCCCTAATTCTGCAAACACAGAAATATTATTCTCGTCCATACGATTATCGGCATCCGGAGTTTGAGGAATATTGGCTGAGAAAATATTGGTGGTGCGGGTATCGGTGTATTCCTGTCCGACTTCAATCTGACCTTTCCATAAGGGATAAGTCATCACCAGTTTTTCGGCGAACATTCGGTTACGGTTGATTGATGTTGTGTTTACCTCGCGGTCATCGTCCATTTCACTGAGTTCATTGTTGGATGTCAGTTCTCGGCTCTTATACCATATATAATCCGTGTTAAAATCAATGTTGAGCTTGCCGACTATTCCGTTGTAGTAGAGATTTGCATAATGACGAGGAACAGCGGTAGATTGATTGTGTACATCAGAGTCATAGAGATCGAGCAACATGCCGTCCTGCCATATTTCGCTTGGGATTATCCCGTCCGTATGGTGTCGGTTCCAACTGTTCTGATAGTATGCACCTATACTGTGGCGGTCGCTGATCATATATGAAAAACCCAGTTTACCGGTCATGTCATTATACGATTCTTTGCCGATTGTACTTACAAACTGGCGATACATACCTTTTGATGTTGTAGTGTTCATATCATTAAGACGGTCAAAACGGTTGTTACCTCTCCACCAGCCGTAATTGGCGAAAATTTCGAGTCCTCCTGTGCGGTATTTTAGGTCAACGGAGTTTCCTGTGCGGAAGTAATACTGAAATCCGTTTTCAGTACGCAATGTTCCGCTAAAGCCATCTCCTTTTGGCGGTTTCGTGCGGATACGTATCACCGACTTAACATCTGCTGAGTATGCAGCTCCGGGATTGGTTATGACCTCAACATTTTTGATATCACCTGAGTTGAGTTGGGAGAGCTCCTGAAGGTCATTGACTTTGCGTCCATTGATGTAGATTGCCGGAGAGCCTTTACCGAATACTTCAAGTGCGCCTCCATTGTCAACAACCATCGGCACACGCACGAGAACATCATTGGCAGTACCGGCAACAGCGAGGGAACTTCCCTCGACATTAGTCACCAATGCGTTACCTTTCATCGTAGTGGTCGGGCGAGAAGCTTTTACAACTACCTCACCAAGTTCCACTGCGGAGGGATTTAGGATTATATCACCCATCTCGCCCGTTTGGGGAACATTTGTGGTAATGGTCTCATAGCCTACGAATGACACTTTAGCTGTCAGGTTGCAGTCTGAATCCGTTGGGATTGAGAATAGACCCTCTGAATCACTTATATCTCCTCCAACAAATGTTGAGTCGCAGTAAAGAACGATATTTACAAAGTCAAGCGGAGTATTGTTTTCGTCAAGGATGCAGCCTTTTATATCGCGGCTAAAAGCCGGGAGGACTGCCAAGAGTGCAGTCAGAAAGAGAATAGTCTTTTTCATCGTGTTTGTTTTTTGAGTTCAATTAATGCATCGATAAGGCTTCCATCGAGGTTAATGCCTTTTTCTTCCATCCTGTCGGTGATTTTATGTTTGGTGTCACGTAGTACGC
>JAIDPP010000322.1 GCA_029062725.1 Muribaculaceae bacterium
CTTCAGAATATCGTTCTGGATAGTTCCTGCCATCTCCTCAAGTTTTGCACCCTGCTCAAGACCTGCATTAATATAGAAGGCGAGCACCGGGAGGACGGCTCCGTTCATTGTCATCGACACTGACATCTTGTTCAAAGGAATGCCGTCGAATAGAACCTTCATGTCCTCAAGCGAACATATTGATACTCCTGCCTTACCAACATCACCTACCACTCTCTCATGGTCAGCATCGTAACCGCGATGAGTAGGAAGGTCGAAAGCAACGGAGAGTCCTTTCTGTCCGGAAGCAAGGTTACGGCGGTAAAAAGCGTTTGACTCGGCTGCGGTTGAAAAACCTGCATACTGACGGATTGTCCAGGGACGCAACGGATACATCGCGCTATAGGGACCACGCAGGAAAGGGGGAATACCAGAAACGAAATCAAGGTGTTCCATTCCCTCAAGATCTTCCTTTGTATATACAGGCTTCACCGGGATAAGTTCAGCGGTAAGCCACTCCTCGCCGGAGGTTGCCTTATGACCCTCGGGGGTCACTATTTTTGTTATATCTATTTCTTTAAAATTCGGTCTCATGGTTATTTGAGAAGTTTGGCGTTAAACTCTGTAAGAGTATCGAGAACATTTACCCTTACATGGATGAAATTTTCAATTCCCTCGGCTTTAAGCTCTTCCATACAAGCGGGAGCACCGGCCACTACGAACATTGCCCTTCCTGCAAGTTCTTTATAGGCCTCGGGAGCATACTGGGCATATTCGTCATCGCTCGAGCAGAGCACTACTACATCAGCACCCTGAGCCATCGCGGCGTCAATACCCTCCTTAACTGTGTTGAAACCGATATTATCAATAATTTCATATCCTGCACAACCAAAGAAATTGGCAGAGAATTGTGCGCGAGCCAGACGCATTGCAAGATTGCCGATAGTCAACATGAAGACTTTTGGACGATGTGCAGAACGCTCGGTATCAAGACGAATCTGCTCAAACTGACTGGCCGCGCGGTCAGTATTCAAAGATACGACAGCACCATCCTCAACGTCTGTGGAGCATCCACATCCACATTTAGCAGCCTCTTCCTTTGCCTTCTCAAGACCGTTCTCATTAAAATTAGGATACTGGTTAGTACCAAGGAGGATCTCCTTACGACGTGCCACATCTACATGACGCTTCACTCCGCTTTCATTCACCTTAGCCTGAAGTTCTCCGCTCTTAAGCATAGCCTCGAAACCGCCCTTATCCTCTATCTCATTGAATACTTTCCAAGCCTGCTGCGCTATTGAGGCAGTAAGGGTCTCAATATAATATGAGCCACCTGCCGGATCCACTACCTTATCAAGATGAGATTCCTCGCGAAGGAGCACCTGCTGGTTGCGTGCGATACGTTCGCTGAACTCATCCGGAGTAGTGTAACACTCATCAAAGGCAAGGGTTTCGATTGAATCAACGCCTGCGAGCGCTGCGCTCATTGTCTCAGTCATGGTCCTAAGAAGGTTTACATGCGAGTCAAACAGTGTCATGTTGAACATGCTGGTAACAGCATGTACCATCATCTTGCATGCGTTGTCATCAGCTGGCTTATATGCTTTCACTATCTCTGCCCAAAGCATGCGACCTGCACGGAATTTAGCCAGCTCCATGAAATAATTGGAAGAGATACCCATATTGAATTTGATACGTTCTGCGACCTCATCTGTAGTGAGTCCGGCTTCCGTCATAAGTGTCAGCCATTCTGCTCCCCATGCCAATGCATAGCCAAGTTCCTGCGTGATATATGCTCCTGAATTGTTGAACATGTAACTGTCAACTGCAAAGCATCTGAGACCTTTTATCTCTTTTACGGTCTCATATAACGCCTTTCCTTCCTTGACGGCATCCTTGGGGAAAGGAAGTCCATGCTTCAGCAGACGACGGAAAGGATTATAGTCGATAGCGCCACGGAATTCTTTCTCCGCACCTGCTTCCTTGATAATCTTTACCAGTTCATCCGCTACCTCAACAGCCTTGCCGGGACAGCATTCGATATTTATCTCGACTTTCTTAAGGTCAATTCCTTTCAATATTGTCTTAAGGTCTGCTGCCGAAATCTCTCCACGCAAAACGAGGCCAAGTGATTCCACACCTCTGTCAAGAATATGACGAGCATGTTCGTTCATCTCTTCTGCGTTCCTTCCACGCACACGCTGGCGGATAAGCCAGTCATTATTGTCGCGGGTACCGCGAAGGTAAGGAAATTCGCCGGGAAGTGTGTCGATTGCAGCAAGATTCTCAATATCTTCTCTGCGGTAATAAGGCTGCACATTGAAGCCTTCGTTGGTGCGCCATACAAGTTTCTTATCGAAATCCGCACCCTTCAGATCGACCGTGATTTTCGCCTTCCATTCATCCGATGTGACGGGCGAGAACATGTCGAACAAAGTTTCTCTCTTTTCTGCCATTACAAACAGTTTTTATGATATAGATT
>JAIDPP010000323.1 GCA_029062725.1 Muribaculaceae bacterium
CATCTACATAAGCTATATCCCGAGGGAGAGGATGGTGGAAAGCAAGAGCCTCAAGCTTTACCTCTTCAGTTTCAGGAACCACGGCGATTTCCACGAGGATTGCGTCAACATCATAATGAAGGATCTGGTGAGACTGATGGATCCGCGCTACCTGGAGGTGAAGGGAATCTTCATGCCTCGAGGAGGTATAAGCATATATCCTTTCGCCAACTATGGCGACCGGGAGCATCAGGAACTCGCGCGGCGCCGCAGGGAAGCGATGTTTGCGGAACTGACATCAATATAGGGAAAAGAAATGGAAAAGGATTCAGTGATAGTATTGTCGGGGGGAATGGATTCGGTTACGCTCCTTTATCAGGAGCGGGAGCGGATCGCTTTGGCCGTCACATTCGATTACGGGTCGAACCACAATGCGCGTGAGATAGAGTGTGCCCAATGGCATTGTGCCTCTTTAGGCATAGAACATATAATCATTCCTCTTGATTTTATGGGAAGGTATTTCAAAAGCTCGCTTCTTTCGGGTGCCGATGCCATTCCGGAGGGTCATTACGGAGATGATAACATGAAGAGCACGGTTGTGCCTTTCCGCAACGGCATAATGCTTTCCGTGGCCTGTGGCCTGGCGGAATCGCGCGGGCTGAAGCATGTGATGATTGCCAATCACGGCGGCGACCATGCCATCTATCCCGACTGCCGCTCCGGCTTTATCGACGCCATGAGTCTGGCCATGAAGGAAGGCACATATACCGAAACCGATATCATCGCGCCGTTCACCCATATCACCAAAACGGAAATAGCCCGTATCGGCGGAGGCCTGGGAATCGACTATAGCCGGACCTATTCCTGCTATAGGGGAGGAGAGAAGCATTGCGGGGTCTGCGGCACATGCGTGGAACGGCAGATGGCTTTCTCCGAGGCTGGAATTGACGATCCCACGGTTTATGAGAAATAGCATGATATGTATTACGTAAGAAAACGACTTGAGATAAGCGCCGCCCATCGTCTCGAACTCGATTACGAGAGCAAATGCACACAGCTTCACGGCCATAACTGGATAATCATCGTGGAGTGCAGGGCGCGAGAGCTGAACCGAAACGGGATGGTGGCGGATTTCACGGAGATAAAGCGGCAAGTGACCGACCTGCTTGACCATAAGGTGATCAACGACGCGCTTCCCTTCAATCCGACGGCCGAGAACATCGCACGCTGGGTAGTGGATAATGTAGAGAACGGCTGGCGTTGCGAGGTGCAGGAGAGCGAGGGGAATACGGCGGTATATGAAAAGGATTCATAAACCATCATGAGAAAGATAAGCGAGATATTCTATTCGTTGCAAGGGGAGGGGCACCATGCCGGCGTCCCCTCTGTTTTTGTCAGGTTTTCGGGGTGTAACCTCAACTGCTCTTTCTGCGACACGGAGCATGAAAACGGCATCTTCATGGAGGATGACGCGATAATAAGAGCCGTGAACCTATATTCAGCGGATTGGGTGGTGCTGACGGGAGGAGAGCCGTCGCTGTGGATTGACGAGGCTTTCGTGACGCTGCTCAAACGCGCCACGGGAAAGAAAGTGGCTATAGAGACCAACGGCACGCGGCCTCTACCGGAATCTATCGACTGGGTGACTGTCTCTCCCAAATGCGGTATGGAGGGTGCCGGAAGGGCACCGATAGCCTGCGTGAGGGCTGATGAGCTTAAGGTGGTCAATGTAGGGC
>JAIDPP010000324.1 GCA_029062725.1 Muribaculaceae bacterium
TTATTCTTCTATAACATGAACAGATTTATTTATTTAATTCTAACCGGCTTCATCAGTGTGGCATTCCTACTTTCATGCAACCATGACGATGATCTTCAGAAGGACACGTCAGGAAAGAAACCTGAGAATACAGTTAAGCCGATAGAGAAACCAACTGACTTCAAGGCCATTGAACTTGACAGCCGTCAGCAGAACGCAAATATCGGTTCTTATCTTTTTGCATACGAATTTTTGAAAGAATGTCTCGTTGAAGCTAATAAATATGATGAGCAGAATTTCATGGTTTCTCCATTGGGCTTCTCCAATCTCCTTACTATGTTAGCCAACGGAGCCAACAAGGAAACCCTCGCTCAGATCTCGGAGGCATTAGGCTCCGATCCGGAAGATCTTAATTCTTTCTATTCCTTGATTGCCATCGCACTCCCCGCGGCAGACAATCAGGTAGTGTTCAAAACAGCCAACTCCATCTGGATTCAAAACGGAGTCGAAGTAAAAGCAGCTTATTCTGACTTGTTGAAATCCCGTTTTAATGCCGATATATTCACCAAAGACCTCCCTACAATAGAGACTATGGACTCAATCAATCAATGGTGTTCCGATCATACGGGAGGAATGATAGATAACTTTCTTAAAAGACCTTTAAACCCATTAACCCTGGCTTTTATCGCCAATGCTCTCTACTTCAACGGGAAATGGACAGTTCCTTTCCAAAAGGAACTGACTGAGAAAGAGGAATTCAGATCTGTATCAGGAAAGGTCTCAGAGGTTGAGATGATGAATGGTAATGAGGAGATAGGATATATGGAATTGCCCGGCGGAGGAGAATTGATTTCAATTCCCTACGGCAATAAGTCTTTCTCTTTCAATATTTATCTTCCCAAAGAGGGTGAAACCATTGAAAATGCTGTTAATGGGAATAATAAATTTCTTACAAATACAATCGATAATAGTAGAAACTGCTTTCTTACATTACCGAAATTCAGAGTTTCATTTGAGTTGAACACCCTCAACGTAGTAGCTGAAAAGTTGGGCCTAACCGAACTGTTTAAGGAGAATGCCCTTTCCGGTATTGCAGAGGATATGACGGGAGGGTATATGAAGCAAGTTACAGAATTTGTAATCGATGAATCAGGAGCGGAAGCCGCCGCAGTTACAGGAATGGAATTTGTTAGCTTTCCCGGAGATGTCACTCCTTCTACTCCGGTCATCGTAAAGGTGAACCGTCCCTTCATTTTCTCCATTACCGAGACAACAAACAATATTGTTCTATTCGCCGGAGTGATACGCGAACTTTAACTCATAATTAAAAACTTATCCACATAAAAAGAGTTGCGTCAGGACACCGATGTTCTGACGCAACTCTTTTTATGTATCTAACTGTGCGGATCAGTCTTTCTTAGCTACTTTCCTTGTTGCTGTTTTTTTTGCGGCAAGTTTCTTGGCTGTCTCCTTGGCCTCATCTTTCTTGGCAGCCTTCTTTGCAGGAGTTTTCTTTACGACCCTTTTCTTTGCCGGAGCTTTCTCCTCTTCCTCTTTCACTTCCACTAAAACCGGAGTCTCATCCGAATTGAGGATATTGGTCTTCATCGACTTATTCTCTTTCTTGAGCGCCTCGATTTCGGAAGCCTGATTGCGGATGGTGAGCAGAAGTGAATTGAGCTCCTCATTGTCGATGCTTTCAGGATACTGCTCCTCGACACGCACCAGGAAATCTGCCAGCACATTCATATAGTTGGTGAATGCGGCAAAGGGAGATTCATACGGACTGAACGCGGCATGATCCGCACCATCAGCCATATTCTTAGTGCTCATATAATAGAAGTGATCGCTGCTCTGGAGATACTCCCAATCCTGCTTGAGCCGACGGTCGGTGCAGAGGCTTACGCGCTCAGCCACACCATACAGCTTGGCCAAAGCCTCTCTCTGGAGTTCGTTTCCTTTCCATGCCGACACATCGCGCGCCTCGTCGATATCTGAAATAGGATAAGGCACACTCAGCTCCCCTACCGGTTTCAGTTTCTTGACAACATCCGACGGAGTGGTGAACTCCACACCCATCTCGCGCCCGAAATCGGGAAGGGCTTTCATAAACTCAAATATACCGGTATAGGGAGGTAGGAACGACCCGAAAGTATCCATGCTGAGATAGAGGTTAACCACCTGCTCCTCCTCCGGGAGGGATGCGATCCAATGGACATATTTATCAGCCGTAAGAGGATACTCATGCCATTCGGGATTATTGAAATTACGGGAGATATCCTCTGCCAATTTGTTGTTGGTAAGCAGGAGTTTAAGATCAGGAGCCGTAGCCGCGCTATATACGTAGTTGGGCGATTTCCAGCCTAAGATATGCTTCGCACCCTCTGTGACACAAGTCTTGAATCCCATGCTCTTTACCAGAAGCGCGATGTCATCATCATAAATAAGCTCAGTGTTGGCGAATACTTTCGGCCGCTTCCCGAAAATGGTATGGATAAGGTCATCGTGCATCTTAACCTCACGCAGGAACTCCTCGGGGTCTTCCAAAGAGGCGAGTGAATGGGCGTAGGTGCCGGAAAGGAATTCCACGCATCCCGTATCTGCGAGCTGGCGGAGCTTATCGATACATTCCGGAACATACATCTGGAGCTGCTCGATGGCCGTGCCTGAAATGGCGATCGAACATTTGAAGCCACCATTGGTGCGTTGAATCATCTCAAGAAGGGTGTCGGCCATCGGCATATAGGAATTCTGGGCCAGACGGGTGATGATGTCGTCATCGGCGAAATCATCATAGTAGTAGTGATCATTGCCGATATCGAAGAAACGATAACGTTTCAGACGATAGGGCTGATGTATGGTGAAATAGAAACAAACTGATTTCATATCGTTGATATCTTTATAATTTTTTGTTTTGCCTCTCTCCGTGGGATTTGGTATTCCACGGCTTGATGGGCTTTAACTATCACTTTCTTGAGGCGATCACATCCTTATAGATATCTATCACCTTTTTGCCGGCTTTCTCCCAGGTAATACCGTGAATCTCCTCGATTCCTCGGTCGCGCAAGGTGTTATGAAGCGCCGGATAGGATATAAGCGCGTGCATCGCGTCCGCCATAGCGTCTATATCCCAATAGTCGGTCTTTATTACATTCTCAAGAATCTCGGCGCAACCGCTCTGCTTGGAGATTATCGAGGGAACTCCCATCTCCATCGCTTCCAGCGGAGAGATTCCGAATGGTTCCGATACTGATGGCATGACATAGACATCCGAGTCACGGAACATCTGATATACTTCTTTTCCGCGCAGGAATCCGGTGAAATGGAAACGATCCGCTATACCCCTCTTAGCGGCGAGACGTATCATATCGGCCTCCATATCTCCGCCTCCGGCCATAACGAAGCGAACATTTTTGTTTTTCTGGAGCACTTTGGCCGCCGCCTCAACGAAATACTCCGGTCCTTTCTGCATCGTGATTCGACCCAGGAAGGTGATCACCTTATCCTTACTATCTCGCTTCTCAAGGTTCAGAAGCTCATCGCTCAATGGAATTACTGCATTGTGGACAGTAGTTACCTTTGCCGGATCAATCCCGTATTTATCAATCACTGTACGTCGCGTAAGCTCCGACACCGTGATAATATGATCGGCGTTCATCATGCCGTCTTTCTCGATTGCGAAAACCGTAGGGTTCGGCTTCCCGCGCGAACGGTCGAACTCGGAGGCATGCACATGGATTACCAGTGGTTTTCCGGTCACGTTCTTGGCGTGGATTCCGGCAGGATAGGTGAGCCAGTCGTGGGAATGGATAATATCGAAATCCACCGTACGCGCTATAACTCCGGCTACGATCGAATAATTATTGATCTCCTCGAGGATATTGTCGGGGTAACGCCCGGAAAACTCTATGCAGCCGAGATCATTCAGCTTGAGATAGTTGAAATCCGCATAGATATGGTCACGGAGATCGAAATAGGTCTGGGGGTTCATCACCTTCCCTATCCTATTTTCCACATAATCCCAACTTACATCGCGCCAGGCCACCGGAGTGTTGCATGCGCCTATGATGTTGGCAAAACCTTTCTCTTCATCACCATACGGCTTGGGGATTACGAATGTAATATCCATATCGCCGTTATTGAACATCCCCTTGGTCAGACCGTAGCTGGCTGTTCCCAATCCTCCAAGAATATGAGGAGGAAACTCCCATCCGAACATCAATGCTTTCATATTCTTCAGTCGGTTTGAGTGGTTAGAAGTTTATTCATCTGTTTCACGCTCTTGAGGGTGCGCAGAATCTCGCCTACATTCTTGGCTGTACTGACCGCTCCGCGTCCTGTAAAAGGCGGATTGCCGTCATACATCTCGGAAAGGGAGCCTATGCATCCCTCGGTCATTTCATCCTCATATCCTATGAGCATACGCTCGATGAAGGAGAGACCGCTTACCCCGAACACCTTGAAATAGGCATCAGCATAGAAGCCGAAGAGCCAGGGACGTGCAGGACCCTGATGCACTGCGTATTCGCGTTCTACCGGGCCTCCTACGTATGTCGGATTGTAGGCATAGCTCTTGGGCGATAGGGAGCGCAGGCCTTTCGGAGTCAGCAACTCGCGGGTGCAGAGGTCGAGAACCTTCTTTCTCTGTCGCCTGTCGAGCGGAGAATATTCCAACCCGATAGCGATTGCCATGTTGGGGCGTACCTCAAGATCAGTGTAGCTACCGTTGACATAATCGTAAAGATAACCGTAGTCGTTGAGGAAAGTAGCCCGAAATGATTCCTTGATTCTCTCTGCAAGCGTTTCAAGTTCGTTACGATATCCATCCTCTCCTTGCTCTTCCTCAAGCATCGAGCTGAGGAATTTCACAGCGTTATACCAAAGAGCGTTAAACTCCAGTATATAGCCTGTACGAGGAATGATAGGTTTCCCGTTGATAGAGGCCGAAAGCCATGTCACAGGTGAGTTCTGACCGTCGGAGCTTACGAGACCATCGGGATTAAGTTTGAGATTCTTGACTTTTCCACCTCTCACGGCTTCTACGATATATCTCACATCTTCGCCATACTTCTCCCGACAGGAAGCGATGTCTGCATGACGCTTATACTGCTGGATAGTCCACACTGTCCAAAGCGGAATGTCAGGAAGGTCGATCTCCCCTATAGTTGGGTCTTTCTCCCCTGTCTCGATATACTTCTTAAGGGCTTTCAGGAAAGTGGCGAGTATTTCATGATAATCTTCCTCATGGCTGATTGCAAGTGTGCAGCCGGGAAGGGCTATCAATTCGTCACGCGATCTAACATTATACCACGGGTAACCCGCCATGATGTACATCCCACGGCTGTTCTTCAGATAGAATTGCTTGGCAGAGTTTTTTAGGCAGTTATAGAAACTCGTGCGACAGGTGCGCGACTCAAGTTCTTTGGAATAAATCTCCTCGAATTTGGAAGGATCGGTCTCGAATGTGGAGGCTGAAAAGATTATCGACTCTCCTTTCTTGATAGGAAGCTCGAAATATCCCGGAACCCAGAGATCCTCCTTGTAGGGAATACCTCTCACCTTATCCTTTACATATTCAATACCATTATACCAATGGCCGTCGCCGTGCCATTCTACAGGCTTGTTAAACTGCATGTACAACTCCGGATACCCGTCATAAAGACATGTCGCGATTCCGTTTTCCACGAATCGAACATCCTTGTTAATGACATTATTCTCAATGCAGAGATCGTTGGCATTTCTAAACGCAAGGAAGGGTCGGAACCTTAGGAACGTTTCGGAATGTGCCTCCTTCAGGGTATATTTGATCAGAATACGGTTTTCATGGGAGATAAATACCTTCTCTTTGGCAAGAATCACTCCTCCTACGCGATAGGTCATAACAGGGACACTCTCGCAATTGAACTCTCTGATATACTTATGACCATTCGGACTGAATACATTGTCGCCATACTGGTGCAGACCGAGATTGAAAGGGGCGCCGTGCTGTATCACTGACTCATCAAGAGATGAAAGCAGCACATGAGCCTTGTCGTCCATCCCTGGGATGGGTATCACGAGCAGACCATGTTGCTTACGGGTATTGCAGCCGACAATCGTAGTGCAATGGTAGGCTCCCGACTTGTTAGTCCGCAACATCTCCTTGGGCAGCGACTGCTCGAGATTGATCATAAGGTTCTTGTCAAATTTAAGATCTGTCTCTCATACGCATCTACGACCCCACGAGACG
>JAIDPP010000325.1 GCA_029062725.1 Muribaculaceae bacterium
GAAAAAAGAGCTGCCCACGGAAGTGTTACGAAAGGGAGAAAGGAGAAGAAAGAGAAGAAGCCCAGACGTCCCGTCGGCTATTCCAAACGTCTCTCTTTCGATATGTTCATGCGAGGCAAGTCGGTTTCCGAAATTGCGGCGGAAAGGGAACTTGCCGCCTCCACGATAGCCTCTCATCTGGCGGAGTTTGTTGCCTCCGGCGAACTTGCGATTGAAAAGGTTATCCCTCCGGAGAGAATCGCTCTCCTTGAGCCTGCCTTCAGCGGAGGAGCCTCAATAACCGAGGTCAGCGAGATGCTGGCCGGGAAAGTGAAGCCGTATGAGGTCTCGCTCTATTACCGCTCCTCGGTCGGACCGCTCAGGGCGATGCCACCGGCTGAGAGAAAAGATAGTTGATAACTTGGGCGTTTTATTTCCTTATTTCACCCTTAATTACTTTTCGATTAGCATTTTTCAGGATTTTTTGCTAACTTTGGAAATGATTTTCCTTAAAAGATAAAACCTCTGACCATGTCTGACATCGACGAAACATATACCGAGTCCAACAATCCCGATTCATCGCCCACGGAGCGGAAAACTGTCCTTTCGGGAATGTTCCGCTCCTGGTATCTTGAATATGCAAGCTACGTTATCCTTGAACGCGCCGTCCCCAATATCGTGGACGGCCTTAAGCCGGTGCAACGGCGTATCCTCCATTCGATGCGCACTATCGATGACGGACGATTCAACAAGGTTGCCAACATCGTGGGAAATACCATGCAGTATCACCCCCACGGCGACGCTTCTATCGGCGACGCCCTCGTCCAACTTGGTCAGAAGGAACTCCTGATTGACACTCAGGGTAACTGGGGAAACATCATTACCGGCGACGAGGCCGCCGCCTCCCGATATATAGAGGCCCGGCTCTCCGAATTTGCCATAGAGACGGCCTTCTCTCCCAAAATCACCGAATGGACTCCCTCCTACGATGGCCGTAAAGAGGAGCCGGTGGTGCTCCCGATGAAGTTTCCGCTTCTCCTCGCCCAGGGCGTGGAGGGTATAGCCGTCGGCCTTTCCTCCAAGATTCTCCCCCATAACTTCAACGAGATCATCGACGCCGCGATCGATTATCTCCACGACCGTCCTTTCCGACTCCTCCCCGATTTCCAGACAGGAGGCCTGCTTGACGTCTCGAAGTATAACGACGGCGCGCGAGGGGGGTCGGTAAAGGTCAGGGCCAGGATTGAAAAGATCGACAGCAAGACCCTGGCCATTACGGAGCTTCCTTACGGAAAGACAACCACAACCCTTATCCCGTCGATACTCTCGGCTGTGGAGAAGGGGAAAATCAAGATAAAGAGCGTGGAGGACAATACATCGGCACATGCCGAAATCCTCGTCAACCTCGCTCCCCAGACCTCGAGCGACAAGGCTATAGACGCCCTATACTCCTTTACAGACTGCGAGATCAGCATATCCCCGAACTGCTGCGTGATCCGCGACCGCAAGCCGGAGTTCCTATCCGTCAGCGACCTGCTGAAATATTCCGTTGACCATACTCAGGAGATGCTTCGTCAGGAGCTGGATATCCGGCTCGGAGAGACCCGCGAGCAGCAGCTATTCCTCTCGCTGGAAAAGATCTTCATCGAGGAGAGAATGTATAAGGACAGGCAGATAGAATCGGCGCCCGACATGGATTCGGCCATAGCTCGACTCGACACCCTCTTCGATCCCTTCAAACCCTCCTTCTTCCGGACTCTTACCCGGGACGATCTCATACGCCTGTGGGAGATAAAGATGGGACGCATTCTAAAATTCAATTCCGAAAAGGCCGACAATAGAATCGCCAGGCTTGACGAGGAGATTGAACGCATCGCATACGACCTCGAGCATATCGTGGAGTTCACCGAAAAGTGGTATCTGCATCTCAAGGAGAAGTACGGCGCGCGCTTCCCGCGACGCACCGTAATCCGCGGATTCGATTCTATTGAAGCGGCCAAGGTGGCCGAAGCCAACAAAAGGTTCTACCACGACGAGGAGGGAGGATTCATCGGTACAGGCCTGAAAGATAAGAAATTCCTCTTCACATGCTCCGATATCGATGACATCCTGGTCATATACCGTAACGGCAAGTATAAGATAGTCAAAGTGCAGGAGAAACTCTTCGTGGACAAGAACATCATCCATATCGGAGTCTTCAAGAAGGGCGACAAGCGCACTATCTATAATGTGATCTACCTCAACGGCAAAGGAGGCAGCTCCTATATGAAGCGCTTCTATATCACGGGACTCACCCGCGATAAGGAATATGACATCACCAAAGGACTGCCTGGCTCCAAGATACTCTGGCTGACGTGCAACCCCAACGGCGAGGCCGAGACGGTGCGCGTTCTCCTCAAGGATGAACCTGATGAAGCGGGACGCAAACCGCGCAACCGCCGTCTATCCGTGAATTTCTCGGATCTCGCAGTAAAGGGAAAGGACTCTCTCGGAAACCTTGTCACAAAATATAAGATTGAAAAGAAAGGTATCACCCTCGAGAAACGAGGAGCCAGCACCCTGGGAGGCCGTGAGGTATGGTTCGACCGCGATGTGCTGCGGCTCAATTACGACGGCCGCGGCGAAAGTCTCGGCATTTTCCATGGAGAGGACTTAGTGCTGGTGATTACAAAAAATGGTGAATATTTCACCTCCACTTTCTCCGATACCAATCATTATGACGACAATATATTGAGGATCGAGAAATTCGATCCCCATAAGGTGTGGACGCTCGTGCTCAACGATGCCTCGCTTGGCTTCCCGTATGTGAAACGCTTCACTTTCGAGCCTTCCCCCAAGCCCCAGCGTTTTGTAGGCTCGGATGAGAAATCTTCGGTAATCCTCCTCTCCGACACCCCTTATCCGCGATTCCTTGTCAAGTTCGGCGGAGCGGATGCCGTGCGCCCTGATATGGAGATCGAGGCCGAGGAGTTTATTGCCGTTAAGAGCTGCAAGGCGAAGGGGAAACGCCTCTCCAATTTCACTATCGATTCAGTGACTGAACTCGAGCCTCTGCGCACACCCGAACCTCCTCAGACCGATGAAACCGGTGAATCTTCCGAAGTCGCCCTCGATGAAGAAAGCGAACCAGAGGAGGATACCGTGCCCCCCGCCGACTCGGCAGAAGATGACCTGGCGCCCAATCCTGAATCACCATCCCTTTTTGATTTTAATGACTGATCCACGACACTTCAGATACCTCCTCCTCACCCTCTTTTCCCTGCTTTTCCTTAAAGCCGCCGCGGATGACACGGTGGCTCGCCCGGTAGTCTCCACCTATCGTCTGGAGATAGGGCGCGGGGAGGCCCGCTCCACCTACCTCTCCCCTCTGCGGTATTCGGGCCCGCTATTCGCCTTTTCTGCGGAATGGCAGAAAGCCTTCAACCGCAATCCGGAGAATACGGTGATGACCTTCGCGGCTTTCGCCCGATACCGCAATATGCTCAATCCTCCCCATTCGGCACGGATGCTTGGTTTCGACGCCGCTTTCAACTGGGGGTTGGCTTATAGGAAACGACTGCCGCACAGCTTCCAGCTGACTGCCGGCGGACTGCTTGACATAAACGGAGGAGCTCTTTACCTTCCCCGTAACGGGAACAATCCCGTTACTGCGCTGGCGTCGGCCGGAATCGACCTAGACTTTTCTTTTTCCCGGAGATTTGAGCTCGGACGCCTTCCGGTGATTGTCGCCGACCGCGTATGCCTCCCGGTGATCGGTGCCTTTTTCTGTCCCGGATATGGCGAGACTTTCTATGAGATTTATGTCGGAAACCGAAAAGGACTGGCTCACTGCGGATGGTGGGGAAACAATTTCGGAATAGGCAACTATCTATCCTTGAAACTCGATTTCGGACGAACAGCCTTGGAGATAGGCTACCGTTACGACTATCGCTCGACCTATGCCAATCATCTTACGACGCGTGTATCCGGCAACACTTTCGTGATCGGAGTGATTCCGGGTGGCCTCGGGTTGAAGAAAAAAAGTTTGATTAATTCCCCACTTTATTGATTGATTACCGAATCTTATGAAGTTCTCTTTTCCCGGATCTCTTTACTTGCTTTTCGCCCTTCTCACCATGATGGTGCAGGGATGTCACGATGTGCCTGAATATAAGGATGACCCTCTCGGCAACTTCGATGCGTTGTGTGATATCGTCGGCGCCCGCTACTGCTATTTCAAGGAAAAGGGTATCGACTGGAAGGAGGTAAGCTCCCGTTACCGTGCGAGGGTATCGCCTGAAACCGACCAGCTCGAACTTTTTTCCATAATGTCGGAACTGCTTGATGAGCTCGAGGACGGCCATGTAAACCTTTCCTCCCGTTTTTCCACGAGTTATTACCGTAAATGGTGGAGCGATTATCCGCAGGATTTCAATCTTAGGACCCTCCAGCAGTATTATCTGGATTTCGATTACATGCAAGTCAACGGTCTGAGCTATAAGATGCTTCCTGATTCCATAGGTTATATCTATTGCCCCTCTTTCTCGAATCAGATAAGCGAATCGAGTCTGGATTATGTGTTCGCTGTCCTTTACGGCGTGCAGAAAGCAAAGGGAATGATCATCGATATCCGCAATAATGGCGGAGGTCTGCTGACCAATATCAACACCCTTGTGGGACGTTTTATCGACGGCAAGGTCTGCGGTGGCTATATCCGGCATAAGACCGGTCCGGAACCCGATGCCTTTTCGGAGCCATACGAGTTTTCATACGAACCCGCTTCGGAGAATCATATACGCTATCTGGGTCCCATTATAGTCCTGACCAACCGCTCCTGTTTTTCGGCTGCAAACAATTTCGTGGCCGTGATGAAGCAGCTGCCTAATGTCCGTATCTGCGGTGCGCGCACGGGTGGCGGAGGAGGCCTGCCTTTCTCTTCGGAACTTCCCAATGGCTGGGCCATCCGTTTCTCCGCATGTCCCCTTACAGATAACGAGGACCATCCTACCGAGTTCGGGATCGATCCCTCTCCCGGTTACGAGGTCCATGCCTCCGATGAAGAACTCGCCAAGGGTAAGGACGCCATCCTCGATTTCGCAATTGACGTTTACAGGAAGGCTTTCGAAGCGGCCGACAAATAATACCGTTGGTATATTGTCATAAAAACACATCTACACATCGAAATTTTTTAATTGCTTACTTTATGAATCATAACTATAACCTGGGCTTTATTTCTGATGAAGACATTTATGAACATGTCAAACAAACAGTGGAATCTTATCGGAGGGAAATAACACTACGCCAATTTAACGAAAACATTGTTGATCCAATAAAATTATCTTTTGATTCAAAAGTTTATGGAAAGACTATCCGTGAAGCTATTGCGGATGAATGCTTTAGACAGATTGATAAAAGCAATACTAACGTCATAGGTTATTTCCACCAGAATTTATTCCGCTATGCAGGCAATGGATGGATCGTACCTAAAGAAGGTTTTGATGTAGAGAATCCAAGCATGCATATTTTTGCTGAAATAAAAAACAAACATAACACCATGAACGCTGCCTCATCCCAAAAAACATATATGAAGATGCAGGCAAAACTTCTTGATGATGATCAAGCAACATGTATTTTGGTTGAGGCGATTTCCACTAAATCTAAAAATGAATCATGGAAAATCACTCTTGATAAGAGAAAACGCAGTCATAATAAAATAAGACGCATGTCAATGGACAAATTCTATGAACTCGTTTTCGAAGATCCTACAGCCTTTTATCGCCTGTGCATTTCATTACCTCGTATAATTGAGGATGTGGTACGGGAGAATAGTTCACTTGCACTTAGGAATACTGTATATGAAGAACTGACAAAGGAACACACTGATTTGCTTACAGCTTTATATTTACTGGCTTTCTCATCTTATGAAGGATTTGAAAATCTAATGAATTAAAACATCATGGATAAAAGAACGATCTCCACTAATAATTTTGCAGATTTGCTGGGAGTTTCAAGGGCAACTGTAGAATCATGGATAGCAAAAGAAAAATATCCGGTCTATTTAGATTCCGAAGGAAAAAAATATTTCTTACTTCAGAATTTATACGATGTCCCTGAAATTAAGGAAATGCTGGAATCTAAGTGGGTTGAAGAAATGGACGTCACCCCCGCACGCGACTTTTTTTCTGTGGAGCTTTTTGCCGGGGCGGGGGGATTAGCTTTAGGTATGGAAAAAGCGGGGTTCAAACACTTATTAC
>JAIDPP010000326.1 GCA_029062725.1 Muribaculaceae bacterium
CTCCGTTAGGCCCGAGAAGTCCGACGATCTCTCCCTGAGTCACATCAATGGTTACTTTATTGGCGACAGTACGCTTTCCATATTTCTTTACCAGATTTTCAGTGCGCAACACGCCCTTTTCCGGAATGTTCTCAAGTGTTTCCTCCGTTTCTATTTCTGTCACTCCCGACGACGGTTCCGAAGTCTCTCTCTTCTCCTCCAATATTTCCAAGGTCTGCATGTCGGGTTGAACCCCTTCCAGCTCCATCTCCTCTTCCGGAGTAAGCTTTTCAGGCAACTCCTCCCCTTTTTTCCGTAATCTTTTCTTAGAGAACAGTGTAGATATCTTCATCTCTTTCTTCAGCTATTTTGATCGTTGGTAAGGAGTGAACGTATGTAATCGGTAAGCAGTTTTATTGCCACTAAATTATGTCCTCCCTGAGGAATAATAAGGTCTGCATAACGTTTGGATGGAGCTATATAAAGCTCATGCATAGGCTTAAGAGTCTCCTGATAACGATCGATAACCATCTGCGGTGTGCGTCCTCGCTCTATACAATCGCGATGGATCACTCGGATTAGCCTTTCATCATCGTCAGCATCGACGAAAACCTTCACATCCATCATGTCGCGGAGTTCCTTATCACAAAGCACAAGGATACCCTCCACCACAACCACCTTGCGGGGTTTGATATGAATTCTCTCCTTGAGACGCGAACAGCTCACAAACTCGTAAGTCGGCATATCTATCGCTTTTCCCTCCTTAAGTTCCCGAAGGTGCCTGGTCAGAAGAGACCATTCGATCGATGCCGGCTCATCGTAATTCATCTTTAGACGCTCCTCCAAAGGGATATGGGCGTTATCCTTGTAATAACAGTCCTGAGGTATCACAGCGACCTCATCTTTTGGAAGGCTCTCTATTATTTTCCTAACTACGGTGGATTTACCGGATCCGGTTCCTCCCGCGATACCTATTATAAGCATAGTATGTTTCTCTTGAAGTCGATTAAACTAATTTATGAATGTTAAATGAAGTGTTTTCTCCATTCTCTTATTCCCCTTTACGGATTTTCACTGGTGTTTTCCCCTCTAATCTGCAACAATCAATAGGGCACTACCTTCTACGGGTAGCATAATCTCCTCAAAAATCTCTCGCAGATGGGAATAAAAATCTGTTTAAACAACTTCATTGTTTTTTGACAAAATTAATAAAATCACTCTTTGTCACCAAATTTTTTATTAACTTTGCGATTTGAACGGCGTTTTAACACTGTTTCAAAATATGAAGCGAATGGAGCGTTTGTGTCCTCTCTTCTTGATTAAACCCTCACAGGGTTAAACATACATTATTTAGAAGCATGATCATAGGTTCAATTAAATCGTTCGGGCGCTACTGCGTGTTCCTTAACCATGTGTTCCGCGTGCCTGAAAAATGGAAGGAATTTTTCAAACAGCTGGTTTTTGAAATCAACAAACTCGGTGTGGATTCAATCCCTCTGGTGATAATAATATCAATATTTATCGGTGCCGTAATCTGCATCCAGATGACCATCAATATAGTGTCGCCCCTAATTCCCGCATATTCCACTGGTCTTGCCACCCGTGAGATACTTCTTCTGGAATTTTCTTCCACTATGATGTCGCTTATTCTCGCCGGAAAAGTAGGTAGCAACATTGCCTCTGAGATAGGAACGATGCGAGTGACCGAACAGATTGACGCTATGGAGATCATGGGTATAAATTCCGCGTCATTCATAGTGCTTCCGAAGATAATCGGATTCGTGCTGTTCGTTCCTGTTCTCTGCGTCCTCTCCATGTTCATGGGGCTTGTAGGAGGCGCGCTGATCGCCGAGTTCACAAGTATGCTGACAATGGGAAACTATGTCTATGGTATCCAGTCGTTCTTTAATGAATGGTATGTCTGGTACGGTATTATCAAGACCATTGTATTTGCGTTTATCATCACTTCAATCGCCGCCTACTACGGCTACTATGTCAAGGGAGGGTCGCTTGAAGTCGGTCAGGCAAGTACAAAGGCTGTCGTTTCAAGTTCCATTATCATTCTTCTCGCTGATGTTATACTTACTAAACTCCTACTGCAATGATCGAGGCTAAAAATGTTTCAAAATGGTTTGACGGACAGAGAGTCCTTTAC
>JAIDPP010000327.1 GCA_029062725.1 Muribaculaceae bacterium
CTACATACCAGCAGATGAAAGGAAAATTGATAATGACGCTTTTCGCGCTCGGAGCCGTTAGCTTCGTCTCGTGCGACAAAGAGGTTGAGAATAACGAGAACTTCTCCTCCTCGACCTATAACTATGTGGTTCATCTCAACGGAGAGGGCGAGCCGGTGATCAAGAAAGGCTACTACACCTTCGCAATGAATTATGAGACAAAGAAGCTGAGCATCTCCACCGATATGGTGGATATGGGCACCGACGACGATGTGAAGTTTACCACCAATGAGATAAAATACAATACATCGGTAGTGAATTTCAACGGCGGTGTAGGGACTGTGATATACGGCACGGAACTGACTCCCGGCACCACAACCGACGGCAGGGAACTCCGGAATTTGCGTTTCGAGCTATCGCCCCTCTATTACGAGCCCCCGACAATCACATACAACAAGGACGATAACTCCCCGCTTCCACAGCCTGACCTCACCTACCGCAAACGCACAACAGGCCGAAACGGCGAAGCTCCCAAGATGCTGTACCAGATCGGCGAAGACTATATGGTCTATACGTTCTGGCCAGACCTTTACTATAACGGAGTGACAAAAACCTCTGTAATGGGAGATGACAACAGTGCGTTTGAAAGTCAGGACGTGGGTTATCGGCTTAAATTCGACATAGCCAAGAAGAAGGCAACCGTAGTGCTCTACAACGTGCAGTTCAATCCTAATATGCCCAAGATGGAGTGTCTGATCCTTCCCGACCTTGACGTGGAGTTTACCAACAACGGCTACATCGTCGATGCCCATAATGTTGTTCCTCTTTATATAGAGAACAAGAAAATCATGGAGAATCCTCGCTTTCCTTTCACCTCATTCCGTTTCGTAGCGGAGACCAACATGGTCGAGGGTACATGCGAGTTCACTGTAGCAGGACGCTTCTACGGAAATTTCATCGGAAAATATATGGAGTTCATAGTCAGATAAACGACATAGCATGTTGTAAAACATACTGAAAGAGCGGCCCAATCCCTTATAAAATTTAAGAAATAAGGGATTGGGTTTTTGTATGATTAAGAAATTTTAAGTACCTTTGCAAATGAAATGTGCGAATCTTCGCCATGAAAACAAAGAAGGATTAATCTAACTAATTAAATAATAAGGATATATGAATCTATTGCTGGAGATAGGCAATGGTGTGCTGTCAATTACGGCCATGCTCACGGGCATCGGTCTGGTTTTTGCCGCGCTTCTTATTGCCCGACTTATTTCTCCGAGATCGTTCTCTGTAAGGAAATCAGAGCCTTACGAATGCGGCATCCCGACCCGAGGTGAATCCATGATTCAGTTCAAGGCCGGGTATTATATTTTTGCCATTCTCTTCCTGATTTTCGATGTCGAGACAATTTTCCTTTATCCCTGGTCAGTGGTTATGCGCGGCCTCGGCCCGCAGGGAATCCTCTGTATCGGTATTTTTATGTTTGTATTGATTATGGGCCTTGCTTACGCATGGCGGAAAGGAGCGCTTAAATGGGAATAGACAATATAAAGAGCATGAGGCGTGAGGACTTCAAGGATAACGAGTATATCGACAAGCTCGTTGAAGAACTCAACGCCACTGGCGCCAATGTTATGGTCGGCAAGATGGACGACCTTATCAACTGGGGGCGCGCTAATTCGCTGTGGCCTCTCTGTTTCGGAACGTCGTGCTGTGCCATCGAGTTCATGAGCCTCGGCGCCGCCCGCTACGACATGGCGCGTTTCGGCTTCGAGGTGGCCCGTAACTCTCCTCGCCAGGCTGATTATATCATGGTTCAAGGCACAATCGTGCATCGTATGGCTCCCGTAATGCTCCGTCTATACGAGCAGGTGGCCGAGCCTAAATATGTGATTGCATGCGGTGGCTGCGCTGTTTCCGGCGGCCCTTTCAAAAAAAGCTATTGTGTCGTTAACGGTGTCGATGAGATTCTTCCGGTCGATGTCTATATTCCCGGTTGTCCTCCGCGCCCGGAGGCTATGTTCTATGGTCTGATGCAGCTCCAGCGCAAGATCAAGGTCGAGAGATTCTTCGGCGGCGCTAACAGAAAGGAGAAGATCGAGGAGTTCTTCAAACAACATCCCGAGGAAAGGGGTCATATTGGATAATTCAGCCGAGAGGTAAAACTTAACTACGAAATTTTCAAAATGAGCGATATAAAAGAGAAAATCAGCAAGGTCTGTCCGTCGGTCACCTTTGAGGAGGGTGAATGCCTTCAGATAAACGTGCCTGAAAAGGACTGGTACGCCCTGGCCAAGCAGCTCAAGGAGAACAGGGAGCTTGACTTCGATGTGCTTTCGGCCGTAATCGGTATGGACTGGAAGGAGAGCGTATGAGTGATGTATTATCTCACTTCCACTTCCCGCAACTGGGAGGTGATATCGGTGAAAGTGGTTTGTGAAAACCGCGACGACGCCTATATCCACAGTGTCGCGGATCTCTGGAAGGTAGCTAATTTCCAGGAGCGCGAGGTGTATGATTTCTTTGGAATCAAATTCATCAACCATCCGGATATGCGTCGCTTCTTCCTGCGCAACGACTGGGTAGGCCATCCGTTACGTAAGGATTATGACGCCGATCCGAAGCTCAATCCTATTCGCCTCAACGATGAAGTTAACGAGGATGACACCATGATGTATATCGAGGAGGGTGGTAAGATCGTTGAGAAACCGGGGAAGGTGTTCTCCGGAGATGATTATGTGGTCAACATCGGCCCCCAGCATCCCTCTACTCACGGTGTGATGCGTTTTCGCACTGCCATCGACGGAGAGGAGGTAAAGAAGGTCGATGTGGTTTCCGGATATATCCACCGTGGTATTGAGAAACTATGCGAAGATCTCACTTATCCGCAGATCCTTCATTTCACCGACCGAATGGACTATATGTCTGCTCATCAGAATCGTCATTGCCTTTGCATGTGCATCGAAAAGGCTATGGGTCTGGAGA
>JAIDPP010000328.1 GCA_029062725.1 Muribaculaceae bacterium
ATCTACACCTATTTAGTCGTCGGCAGCGTCATATGTGTATAAGATACAGATATATCTCCTTTTGGTCGATCCTAATGTCATCACCCTCTATCTGTAGATTTACACCTATCCGTTCGAATACATCCGGCATCAGTCCGAGGTCGCTTACCCCGGCATTCTTCAACAGCAGATTAGAACCGGTCATCGCAGCCATCCCAATAAAACTTCCGACCTCTATCATATCAGGCAGAAGACGGTGGAATGTACCCCCAAGTCGCTCAACTCCCTGAATCCTGAGAAGATTGGAACCGATTCCCTCTATCTTTGCTCCCATTGCGCATAGCATTTTGCACAACTGCTGAATATAGGGTTCACACGCCGCATTATAGATGGTCGTTTCCCCTTTTGCCAGTACAGCTGCCATTATGATATTGGCTGTACCGGTGATAGATGCTTCGTCAAGAAGCATGTACGTTCCTTTCAAGCCATTCGGCGCAGTAATAGAATAGGTGCGGGTGGAACCGTCGTAATTAAAATCCGCTCCAAGTTTCTGGAGTCCGATGAAATGAGTGTCAAGTCGGCGACGTCCGATCTTATCCCCTCCGGGTTTCGGAAGCAGAGCACTGCCGAATCTGGCTACAAGAGGTCCAAGAACCATTACTGACCCACGTAATGCCTGGGCTTTCTTTCTGTATGGTTCGCTCCGGATATATTCGAGGTCTATCTCATCGGCCTGAAACTCACATTCCTCAGGAGTAATATATTTTACCTTTACCCCCATTTCCGCCAATAGGTTGATAAGATTTCTCACATCGGATATGGCCGGAAGATTGGATATAGTCACTTTCTCCTCGGTAAGAAGCACAGCGCAAATCACCTCAAGGGCCTCGTTTTTTGCTCCTCGCGGACTGATCTCTCCATGTAGGCTGTGACCGCCTTCCACTATAAAGCTGCTCATGTTATGAGTGTGTTTTCTTATTATTTCTTTTTCTTTTTCCCTTTTCCCGTTGTGGCTATCTCAACCTCTTTGAATTCATGAAGAAGATACTTCTCCGGATCAAGATCTATTCGGCCAGAAGAATATTCGGAAAGATCGCGGAGAATTTTGGCATCGTCCACCCCCTCCTTATTATGCGTAAGCATAAGTTTCTTCATGTGGTGGGCGATCATGGAGATCAAGACTTCTTTCTCTTCGCCATCCTCCATACCGGCAACGGTGTCGATCATCTTTTCTATATTCTTACCGTAATGACGATATCGGATTGCCGATGCCGTGTAAGGAATTCTTTCCGGTCGGGGATGCATCTGCTCCTCTTTCACAACCTCACAGGGAAAATCAACGTCCAGCCTGAAACGCGACATAATGTTCATCTCGTTCCAGATCTGTGTAGTATCGCCGTTCTCGCCGACGAGCTGGGGAAAAAGATTGGCCATTACGTCAACAAGTGCGTAGGCACAACGGTTGCGTTCATCGCGGTCCTCTATTCCGCAGCAGTAATCTATCAATCCTTCAACGTTTCTTCCGAATTCCGGCAGCACGATGGGAGCAGTATCTGTATTATACGGTAACATCTCAGTTTAATTTATTTTTCGGTGTTGTTGTCTGGTATTCCTTCAGATATTCGGGGGTGGAATATGCTAAATCAAGGAATCTTCCTTCCCTGTAATGCTTCTCCGAAAGCGCGATCATATCACGTGCTACAGGAGCCATTCCCGTGAGCCAATGGGCATTTTCATGTTTAATCACATCTCTTGTCTTCTCCGCGCCCTCTCCTATAAAGTAAAGATGTCGAGCTTCAAGCAGTTCGCTCCATGCCCCGGAGTCTATTATTCGTGCACCGGGGCGTTCTATTTCATTGAGTGCAAAGTCATAAACGCCCGTAAAGACCTCCATCCTTCGGGCATCGATCATCGGTACAAGCAACTCGTCACCTTTAAAGTCGAAATTTCTGAACATTGCCTTTACTGCAAGAAGCTGAAGGGTGCTGACTCCTATCAATGGAACATCACGGCTAAAAGCAAGTCCTTTAGCCATAGACAGACCAATTCTAAGCCCGGTATAGGACCCGGGACCTATGCTGACTGATACGGCATCGAGACCAAGTTCGCGGCGATCTATCTCCTCAATGCATTTCTTGACAAAAGGAGCAAGTACCTCCGCATGCCGCATACCTTCATGATCCTCAAGCTGATACTCAACCGCACCGTCTTTAGTAACAGCCACGGAACATATCTTACCGGAAGTCTCAATGTTTAAAATAGTTGCCATTATGATTTTTTATCAAGTTTCTTTTTAAATGCTTTTACAGCGTTAATCCCATCTATAGCTGCAGAAACGATTCCTCCGGCATAACCGGCTCCTTCGCCGACAGGATATAGACTCCGTACGCTGACATGCTCCATTGTCTCCTTATCCC
>JAIDPP010000329.1 GCA_029062725.1 Muribaculaceae bacterium
CTATATAAACTATGGCGGCCAGTTTGAAAATGAAGAAGAGGCAGGACGAATATTACTATTCACTTCTATTGGCGCGCTCCTCATCATCATGCTGCTACTTTATGGACAGTTCCGGTCCTGGAGTCAGACAGCTTTAATCCTACTGAATATGCCTCTTGCCCTAATTGGTGGAATCCTGATTTTATGGTTGACCGATAGCGAAGTAAATATTCCCGCGATCATAGGCTTTATTTCACTGATGGGTATTTCGACCCGCAATGGCATGCTGCTTATTTCGCACTATAATTCGCTCTCTGCAATGCAACTCCACGAGCGTATCATTCAGGGATCGACCGACCGTTTGCTGCCTATTGTGATGACTGCACTTACATCTGCTCTTGCTCTTGTTCCGCTTGCAGTCAACGGGTCGCAGCCGGGGAATGAAATTCAGTCGCCGATGGCACTTGTAATTCTCGGTGGTCTGCTTTCCTCAACCGTGCTGAATCTATATGTAGTACCGGCAATATATTCGTTGATTAATAAGAGAAAGAAATGAAAAAGCTTATTATCTCCTTACTTCTGGCGATCCCGTTAACAGTTTCTGCTCAGACTGAACAATTCAATCGGATTTTGAATCAGGTAATGGATTCAATCTCGAATATTCGTTCTCTGAAAAGCGGTTTTGACGCTGAAATAATGGCATTAAAAGCCGAAAATTCCCTTTCCGGACCGGAAATCAGTGTTGAGCATAAATGGCCGCAACGAGCTGGTGAGGGTAATCGCTGGGGCATTGAGATAAGTCAAGAAATAGAATGGCCCGGTGTTTACGGTGCCCGACGCCAGGCTGCCGATAATCTGGCAGATATAAAATCATTCGCATCTGCTCAGACCGAACGTTGGCTCCGATGTGAGATCGCTGACAGACTTCTGCAACTCATTGACGCCCGTAAACGTCTTGAGATACTTACCGAAATCCAGTCTAATCTTGAAGGAGTCTGCGCTTCAATGGAGAAAATGCTCGAAGCAGGACAGGCTACTATGATTGATGTCCGTAAAGCGGAATTTGAATTACTTTCCATAAGGGAAAAAATTGCTGATACCCTCATGGAGTATGACCGGATTGCCGCTCTTATTGGTTTCGGACAGCTTATTCCTTCAGGACTTGATCAACTCACGGATTATCCTGATACTCCTGTAGAACTTCCGATGATGACCCCTGAAGAAATTGAAAAACAGATTGCTGTTCAGCGTTCGTTTGGTGAAGAACGCATGGAACGCATGAATAATATGCCGTCATTATCCATTGGTTATGTACATGACTTTGAAGAAGGTGTTCACTTCAATGGATTTTCTATAGGTGTGAAATTACCGTCTTATGGAACACGTAAAAGAAACGTGGTAAAGCGACTGGAATCAGAAACCCTGCAAATGGAACTTGAACAAGCCCGTTCCGAACGACTCGCCTCAATAAAAGCGGATGTTTCCGAATTGAACCATCTTTCAAAATTACTGGAAGAATATGAGAAGATGCTCGGGACGAACGATTATCTCCGTCAACTGCGAAAGTCGTTTGATGCACGTCAGATAACGCTCACACAATACCTTATCGATCAGAACCAATATTATACAACCCGACTTGATTATCTCGCCTTACAACTCCGTTATCATAAGCTTCTTCCCGCCTTACATGCTCTTTCTCTCATCGAAAGACATTAATTCATTAGATATATAAGAATAGTAATTGGGGTAGTAGCTGAAAAAATATATGATTTACGGCTGCCTCAGAAGGAGGGAGGCCCGGGCAGCCTGCACTGATCTTATGGCAGCCATGCCAGGGATTCCATATAGGCATATTATAGTAGTTTAAAATACAGAATTGTTCACCTCTTTTTGAAAAGAGAATAATATTACAAACATCAGACGCCGACACCTCTTTACTCTTCTTTATTTGAGCGACAGTAATCGTCAAATATCTTTGCAAACAGATATTTGGCAACTGACCCGATTTAAGGACAGAGGAATACTTAAAACCTCAGGAGGCCCAATAACAGCACATCTATGCAATTATTTATTTGTTGAACCATTCCAGTTGTTTATTCGTTCACTAAAAAACAAATATCTATAAATATGACGATAAAAATAAGAAAATAGACGGTATGCTCACCCATGCCGAAAACGCGATATTGGTTATTGATATGGAGAATGATTTCGTGCTTCTATAATCGCCAAAACGAAACGTGCAACTTTCTAAAACGAAACGAGCAAAATTTCTCTTTTTGCGCTTCTCCCGATTGATTTGCTCGATTAAAGCCGGCAACTTCTCGAAGTAGTTTGGATAACTTCGAACCCGGAAATGTAAAGCAAAATTCAAGCAATGGGGACGCTTCGTTTTATGCCCCATCCGAGTTCTTTATACTACCAGAGGAATTAATTCGAAGGTAAGATATGAGAAAGAACATAAATGGCTTATGTTTGATTTGATTATGCCCCTGGATGACTTCGGGCCGTATAAAAGG
>JAIDPP010000033.1 GCA_029062725.1 Muribaculaceae bacterium
TTACATATTATAGGATAAAGAGTTTATGGAGAAGAAGGTTGAGAATGCGATGGATATAGCGGCGGCTGAGGGTCGCCCTGTGAGAATTTTATTTGTGTGCTTGGGGAATATCTGCCGCAGTCCGGCGGCGGAGGGGATTATGCGTAAATATGCGGAGAAACTTCCGGCTGCCTTACGTCCGGAACTTGACTCGGCCGGCTTTTATGGCGCTCATGCCGGCGACCTTCCCGACCGACGGATGCGACACACCGCGTTTCAGCATGGCTTCAGTCTTGATCATCGCAGCCGTGTGATCCGTCCTTCGGATTCCGACTATTTCGACCTCATAATCGGGATGGACGACCGCAACCTTTCCGACCTTCATGATGCAGCTCCATCGATTGAGGCAGAAAAAAAGATCGCCCGGATGAGCGATTTCTGTGTGCATTATCCCGAGGCGCACTATATCCCGGATCCCTATTACGACGGCATCGACGGTTTCCACAACGTCCTCAACCTCCTCGAGGACGGCTGCCAACATCTCCTCTCCCTCCTCTACCCCGAAAATAAGGATTAATGCTGGATGAGGCGGGTGCCGTCAACTGAGAGGCGGTGGGCGCCCGTTAGGTGTTCTCTTAATGTTTCGGTGTCGATGTCGTGTGCGCGATATGATGCCGAAGTGGGATAACGGTTGAAGAAAGGATCGTTATGCAGAAAAAGTTCAATTTCTTGCACTTCTACTGCTCGGCTGACGTGATTGTAATAATCTATCACTTTCGGCACAACGCGAGGCAGAACCTTTATACCCGTTCGCCCAGTGCGGAAATGCACCACGGCTATGACATGCCATCGGCGGCGTGTGTCGACAAACTGCTCATGCTGTTCGGCTGTACCGCTGAACTTGACTGTAAGGTGACGGCCGTAAGTGGCATTGATACTGTTCATTATAGCCATAAAGATGGCACCATGGGCTGATGTATCGTTAGGACACTTTTCAGAATTTCCAGGTAACGTGTACTTCCTGCTGGCCGGTATCCGGGTGTGTCTCGCCGATTTCGATTTTGTCGATCAGCATAACCACCAGCTCCCGCGGAACAGTTTCCAGTTTTAACAATTCCCGCGCCTTTGCCATCAGATCGGCCTGCTGGTCAGGCT
>JAIDPP010000330.1 GCA_029062725.1 Muribaculaceae bacterium
CCTTCGCTGAAAGGAGTGGTGATCGGGACCAGCCTCTTCTCCCGTGCCGTCAAGACACGCAGCAGCCGCAACAGCGCCAATGCCCAGCTTCCTATCCTCGATGAGGAATATGAAGAGAAGCAGGCTGACCTCAAGGCTCTTATGCTTGAGAAGATGCGCACGCTCCTGAAGGGATTCGTTTCAGAAGGAGTAAAGGATTATATCGGTGTAGATATAATTCCAAAAGGGCAGCATTTCGATGATGTGAACTTCGGCACCATCGACTACGAGACCATCAATCTCGCCAACTGGACCAACGACGAGCGTGTCAACGGAATGGTTGCCAAACTGATTACCAACTATCTCCGCAAGAGCAAGGAGATCGACAGCGAATTGCGCCGTAAGAAATTCGACATCACTATCGGCGACGAGCTTCCTTCCGGAATCATGCAGCTCGCGAAGGTTTATATCGCCAAGAAGCGTAAGATAGGTGTCGGCGACAAAATGGCGGGTCGCCACGGTAATAAGGGTATCGTTTCCCGTGTTGTTCGCCAGGAGGATATGCCTTTCCTTGAGGATGGAACTCCTGTTGATATTTGCCTTAACCCGCTCGGTGTGCCTTCACGAATGAACCTCGGTCAGATCTTCGAGACAGTTCTGGGTTGGGCCGGCAGTGAGCTCGGAGAGAAATTTGCCACTCCGATTTTCGACGGTGCGTCGCTCGACGATCTCAATGAATGGACCGACAAGGCCGGTGTTCCCCGCTACGGTAAAACCTACCTCTATGATGGCGGCACAGGCGACCGCTTCGACCAGCCGGCAACGGTAGGCGTGATTTACATGCTTAAGTTGGGTCACATGGTCGAGGACAAGATGCACGCACGAAGCATAGGTCCCTACTCGCTCATCACGCAGCAGCCACTCGGAGGTAAGGCTCAGTTTGGTGGCCAGCGTTTCGGAGAGATGGAGGTTTGGGCGCTTGAGGCATTCGGTGCAGCTCACATCCTTCAGGAGATACTCACCATCAAGTCTGACGATGTTGTAGGCCGAAGCAAGGCTTACGAAGCGATTGTCAAGGGCGACACTATGCCTAACCCCGGCATCCCCGAGTCGCTCAACGTGCTTCTCCACGAGCTGCGCGGTCTTGGTCTGAGCATCACTTTAGATTAATAACACAACGGCTGACAGCATCTTCCTCTCAAGAGGGGAAGATGCCGGTCACCGACAAAATAAGGAAACAGAATATATGGCTTTTAGAAGAGACAATAAGATTAAAAGCAATTTCTCGAAAATCACCATCGGCCTGGCCTCTCCTGAAGAGATCAAGGAGAAGTCGAGCGGCGAGGTGCTGAAGCCCGAGACCATCAACTACCGCACCTACAAGCCTGAGCGTGACGGTCTTTTCTGCGAGAAGATCTTTGGTCCCGTGAAGGATTATGAGTGCCATTGCGGAAAGTACAAGCGTATCCGCTATAAGGGGATTGTCTGCGACCGCTGCGGTGTCGAGGTGACTGAGAAGAAAGTGCGCCGCGAGCGTATGGGTCATATCGAGCTCGTAGTGCCTGTGGCTCATATCTGGTATTTCCGTTCTCTCCCCAACAAGATCGGTTATCTCCTCGGTCTTCCCTCAAAGAAGCTCGACGCGGTAATCTATTATGAGAAATATGTAGTTCTGAATCCCGGTGTGGCTCCCGACGTGCAGAAACTTGATCTCCTTTCCGAAGAGGAGTATATGGAGATTCTCGACAAACTGCCTGAGGACAACCAGTATCTGGATGATTCGGATCCCAATAAATTTGTTGCCAAGATGGGAGCGGAGGCTATCTATGAACTTCTGCAGAACATCGACCTCGTGAAACTTGCCGCTGAACTGCGCCACCGTGCCAATACCGACGGTTCGCAGCAGCGTAAGACTGAGGCGCTCAAACGCCTTCAGGTTGTAAACTCCTTCCTCAACTCCCAGGATCGTAACAAGCCTGAGTGGATGATCCTCAAGGCTGTCCCGGTGATTCCCCCCGAGCTTCGTCCTCTCGTTCCTCTCGATGGCGGACGTTTCGCAACTTCGGATCTCAACGATCTCTACCGTCGTGTAATCATCCGTAACAACCGTCTGAAACGCCTTATAGAGATTCAGGCCCCCGAGGTGATTCTCCGCAATGAGAAGCGTCTCCTTCAGGAGGCTGTGGATTCACTTCTCGACAATAGCCGCAAATCGTCAGCCGTGAAGTCGGATGTCAACCGTCCCCTCAAGTCGCTTTCCGACTCCCTCAAGGGTAAGCAGGGCCGTTTCCGCCAGAACCTTCTCGGTAAGCGTGTCGATTATTCTGCTCGTTCGGTAATTGTAGTTGGTCCGGAGTTAAAGATGCATGAGTGCGGTATTCCCAAGTTGATGGCGGCTGAGCTATACAAACCCTTCATTATCCGTAAGCTAATAGAGCGAGGAATCGTGAAGACCGTGAAGAGCGCCAAGAAGATTGTTGACCGTAAGGAGCCTGTGGTATGGGATATCCTTGAA
>JAIDPP010000331.1 GCA_029062725.1 Muribaculaceae bacterium
AATTAAAGTTTTGTTAATTAACCGATTATCTTAAACATCCGTTTTTATCTTCTTCTCTATTTATTGTTCTTTAACATCCGAGAAATCAAATAATTATATATCCAATTTTCCATACTTTCTTTAAATTACTTTTCCGCTCTTTACTCTCACAATCTAATAAACAAACATTTAGGAATAGAGGTAATAAATCCTCTTATTTATAATCATTCTAAATTAGAACAACACAGGCCGGACAGTTAAAACTATCCGGCCTGCAAGATCTAAGGCTTTCCTTCCGATTTGCCTAAAGAAGTTTAATGCTGATGTATCTCTTTGGATTCTTCTTTATGTCAACAATAAGAGAATCAACATTTTCGGCTACACTGGTCAATCGGTTGTAGAGTTCGGGATCATTCATCAACATCCCGAGCGATGATTTTTCATCATTCAAACGTTGTGAAAATTTCTCAAGATTAACCGTAATTTGATTCACATTTTCCATTGTAGAATTTAAAGGCAACGATTTAAGCTGGCATGAGAGTATGCCTAAATTCGCCGTAACCGTATCAAGACCGTGTGTAATGGAACCGACATTACGCATCATCAAAGGAAGTTGCCCTTTAAGACCCGTTGACACTTGTCTGAAATCACTTGTCATAGCATAAACGTTATCCGTTATGCCGTCGATTCTTCGAAGGGATAATGCTAAAGAAGGGTCGGCAGATAATGCCGCAATGTTTGTAGTGATCTCATTGAGATTGTTCATCAGGGAGTCAATCTTGGGAAGTATTTTTGAAACGGCAGGCATTATATCATCATTGAGCGCGGCCATAAGATCCGAACTTGCCTGAGACGGGATGTCGCTGCCTATGCCAAGAGTTTTATGGCTGTTACCCATTTTTATGTCTATATAGGATCCACTCAATAAGGTTGAAGCTATAAGTGCGGTGGAGTTTTCCGGAACTTTAAAATCTTTGTTTAGCGCAAGTTGAACCTTGATTTTACCGGGATTTGAATAATCAAAATTTATCTCCCTAACTTGTCCGACCTTATAACCGTTGCATGTGACAGGAGCTGCTACCTCCAGACCCTGTACATTGTCATACGTGACATAGTAGAAATTAGCCGGATTGAAAAGATTGATCCCCTTCAGGTAATCGATTCCAAAAATCAGAATTATGATGGCGATTATCACAAAAACTCCGATTTTAAACTCTTTGTTGAATATTTTTTTCATAACCGTGGTATTTTCTTTTTCTATTTTTCATCCCGAGTATGATGAATCGAGATATTTTCGCTCGTCTAATTCCTATGCTTGGAATTCAGAGACTTACGTTTGGAGGAAGAAGCTCCTGTAGTTGAGAGGGTAGATTTCTTTGAGTTAGATGTCGCTTTTGATGACTTACTCACCTCACCGTTATTTTTTACAATAATCTTAACGTTCGAATTACTGTTCTTTCCGCTATTATTCTGAGCAATGTTGCCTTTCCTTTCTTTCGCTTGCTTTTTCTTCAATGCCTCCTGCTCCTTCCTCTCTTTCTCCTTCTTTTTCTTTTCGAGAGCAAGACGTTTCTTCCTTTCTTTCGGAGACTCCTTCTTCACCGGTTCCTTCTTCATCTGATCGTTGTCCGGTTTTTTCTCCACATTCTTGGCAAGATAAGCATTTTCTGACTTTACTGTTATTGATGACGTGGCAACGTCGCGGTTATCCGATGCCAGTTTTGAAGATGCGGATCTACGCTTTCTTGCAGTTGTTGTCCTTTTGCCATTCGAGGAAGCGGGAGGAGTATCTGTCCTCCTACTCTTGCTTACGGTTGGCAGGGAAGCTATAGCGTCAGATGATGACATGCTTTTACTCTCCGCTGAACGTGAGGCGGTTTCCGACCCTACATTCTTTCCCGTCGCATTCGAAGAGGAAGTTGACGAACCTGTGTTTCTTGCAGCGAGAGACACCCGTTTCCCAACTCCGGATGATTTTATCGTGTTGTAATACTGTTCAACTGCATTACAAAGCGCAGAGGCTAACTTTTTCTCTCCCTCAGACGAACTCATGAAGCCGGCTGCATTAGGATTACAGATAAAATCAAGCTCTACGAGCACCGCAGGCATGGAAGTTGCCCAGAGCACCCAGAATCCGGCCTGCTTGACACCTCTGTCTTTTCTTCCTGCGACATTGACAAGCTGCTTCTGGGCATAATTCGCAAATCGAAGACTCTGCTCGAGACTCTTCTTCTGGGTCATCTCGAAAATAATATATGATTCATCTTTTGAGGGATCAAACCCGCTGTATTTCTCATTGTGATCTTTCTCAAGTTCGATTACAGAGTTCTCCCTTTTTGCCACATTCAGGTTGTCCCGATCTTTATGAAGTCCGAGAGCATAGACCGAAGTTCCTGACACTCCCTTCCGGTTTGGATTCTTCGCATCCACAGAATTGGTATGGATAGAGATGAAGAGATCCGCATGATTTTTATTGGCTATGTCGGCGCGTCCCTGAAGGGTCACGAACGTGTCGTTATTGCGGGTCATTATAACCTTAATACCCTTTATCTTCTTCTCCAGGTCGGCCTGCAAACGTTTCGCTACTGCAAGATTGATGTCTTTCTCCTTGACCCCATTGTCAATGGCTCCCGTGTCCTGTCCGCCATGTCCTGCATCCAATACCACTATAAAGTCAGATGTCTTCCCTGCGGCGAAGACTCCAGATGAGGACAAGAAATTGACAAATATTACAGTTAACGAAATAAATATTTCCCTTATTTTCATCTTTTTCTATTACTGTTTCTTCC
>JAIDPP010000332.1 GCA_029062725.1 Muribaculaceae bacterium
ACGTAGTCAAGAAAGACAACAGGCTTGGAGAGGCCCGGTAAGTTCACATTTAGATATTCCTCACTTCCGCTCGTCATGTCGCCCACATAGAGATATTTACAATCCGAGATGGCCGGGATAGCATCCCCGAAGGCATCCGGAGTCGTGAAGACATCATAACTCCCGGTATAGGAAACAAGCTCCCAACCTCCACGCAGATTGAGTTCATCAAACTGCTCGGCCGCTTTCATCTTCAATCCGCAGAGAGCGATCACCACAAAAAAAAGAATTTTTTTCATTTTGTAAGTCATGCCTCCGGACTCTCCTCGTCGGCGTTAGGTTATTAAAAGGAAAAGCGCGAGAGCCGTACCAGCTGCCCGTTCCGCTCGCTGAGGCCTTCGCATTGCCCGAATTAGTGGAACGAGCAAACTGTGCAGAAGCCTCACGCCAAATATGCATCAACCACCGACATTCCCGGCAGGAAGATGCTTCCTGCCGGGAGACGGCAATCATTTTACATATTTACATAAGCCACTACCGTTTGCTTCATTCTCGACTAATCCTGATGAAAGTTGCGAAGTTTCAACGAGCCAAGAAAGAGCGTTAAGTAACGCTTTTTAATTATATGTCAATCCGGCCGAGCCGGATGAAATATCAAATCTCCTCCCTCCGGAAGAGGATTTTGGTTTCGGTGGCAAATTTAAACCTTTTTCTTTTAAATTGCAAATTGCAAAGATAAATCTATTTCTCCTCCGGACGAGGCCTCTGCATTCCTTACATATCCAACCCTATCCTTCAATCTGCGCCGGATTCTCAATCAGAACCGGCTCCTTCCCCAAGAGACGGAAAAGATCGCGGTTGGAAATGGCGATAAAGCCGCATGGGTCTCCATCCGTAATCACTATCTTATCCCGGTCGGCCACATCCTGATCCATAACAAAGGTGACATCCGCGGCTTCCGACCGCAGCAGTCCGAAAGGGGTCGCGGCACCATGTCGCGTTCCCAGCACCTGAAGCATCAATTCCTCATCAGCAAAGGAGACTCTCGGTATTCCCAGCGACGCACCGAATTCTTTGGTGATAAACGGCTTCCGGGCATGAGTGACATAAAGCCAGAATTTTGATTTCTGCCGGTTGGTCAGAAGAATAGTCTTTACTGTGTCAATGCCGAACGCACGGTCTATGTTTAGACAGTCGTCCATTGAGATTCCCGGATCGCTCTCTATCCTTGTATAACCGATCCCCGACTTTTCAAGAGTATCATATATCAACTTTTGGAGATCGTTTTTAATGACCGCAGGGGCGCCGGTCATTATCTCACTTGTATAAAATTTATTATCTTTTTCCATATAAATTTCCATATAAAAAGGTTATAAAACTCCTAAGTAACGGGGCTTATAACCTTTTAACATATAAAATTTTTATTTATCCTTGAGGCGATGTCGAGGGATCTGAGCCGGGCGTCGATGGTGTGCCCGGTTGTGAACCTGCCGACGGAGCATCGCTATAGAGTCCTTTTGGGGGCACGGCCGGCTTAACCGGCGTACCCGCACCATAGAACATCGGGTAAGGCATACCGAATACCTCCTGCGGATTCTTGCCCGGACTCAGGTAGCCGTCGATAATCTCATCACGCCCTGTAGGATATTCGAAGGTATAGAGGTTGAAACGGTAAAGCATCACAGCCAGATGCTCGAACACCGTTGACTGAATCCCCTCGTAAGGCAGCCAGGAAGAAGTGGAGGTGAAGCAATAGATCTGCAACGGAATACCGGCGGAAGTCTGACCTAAAGTCGAAACGAAACAAGTGTCGTCGCGCGAGATATTGGGATTTGCATCGAGCCAAAGTTTGATATAAGCTCTGAAGACTCCCAAATTCGTATCTATCGATCCATCTACCAGACCGGCGCTGTTGTTGACATTTTCAACCTTCCCGGCCTTACGCTGTTCTATCTTCTTCTCTATCCAGTCTTTCATAAGAGGAATCTGGGCGAATCGTGCGAGCATCTCCTCATTGGTCTCCACAACGCTGTCGGCATCGATAAGATAGCTGCGGCAGATACGACGTGTATTGCTCTGCGACATATTGCGGTAGTTCTTGAATCCGGTCGTGACAAGGCTATAGGGCGGAACGGTTGAGACCGTCTTATCCCAGTTCTCGATCTTGACGGCAGTAAGTCCTACTTCCATCACTGTTCCGTTGGCATCCGTGCCCGGCACCGCAATCCAGTCGCCTACATGCAGAGAGTCATTATCGGCCAGCTGCACACCGGCGACGACCCCTAAAATGCTGTCCTTGAATACCAGCATCAACACCGCCGCGAACGCTCCCAGACCGGCAAGAAGGGAACCGGGAGACTTGCCAAGCAGAATAGCAAAAACTATTATGACGCCGATAACCCAGATGATAAGCTTGATAAGCTGCACCACTCCTTTTAGAGGTAGGTGCCGCTTATTCGAACGGGCATCGATATGCGCCCAGATGGAATCTGTAAGGGCGCATAAGGAGTTACACACGATAAATAATATATATATAC
>JAIDPP010000333.1 GCA_029062725.1 Muribaculaceae bacterium
AGCCATAGTCGCGCGGTTGTGGAGACATCAGATGAGATTAAGAAGGAGAATGATCTCCATTATCCGGAACGCCCAAAGCAGTGGGTGTTGATGCCCGCTATTTCAAAAGTGCGTAATAAGCAGTTGATTGCGGATTATGAGGATCTGTTTCTTGTTTCCGACAAATCTCCTTTCAATTCATACGAAGATGCTTCCGATAAATCAATAGGAATTGTGGTGAGTGGAATCGCTTACAACTATCTTAAGGAAACATTTCCGGATGGAGTGCCATTTCCGGTTGTAAAAGTAAGTCAATATCCTCTACCTAAGAAACTCATCAGTCGTCTATATAACGAATGTGACAGCATCCTTGTCCTTGAGGAAGGTCAACCGTTTATCGAGAAGCAGCTTCGGGGATTACTTGACGCTGGGAAGCCGGTCATGGGCAAGTTTTCGGGAGAGGTAAACCGCGACGGTGAACTTAATCCCGATATAATTAGAAATCTGTTCATGTCGATCGCACCGCAATACATGAAGCTTGAATCTATGGAACGCCATATTCCTGCGAAGAGCATTGTGTCACGTCCACCCGCACTTTGTCAGGGTTGTGGACACAGGGATGTCTATGGCGCCCTCAACGAAGCCATGAAGAGTTATGAGAATCCAAAAGTTTTCGGTGACATCGGGTGTTATACTCTTGGTTTCCTTAGTCCGTTCAATGCCATTGACACTGTTGTAGATATGGGTGCATCCATTACTATGGCCAAAGGTGCTTCAGATGCAGGGCAGCATCCTGCAATAGCAGTTATCGGTGATTCCACTTTCACCCACAGCGGAATGACTGGTCTTCTCGATGCCGTCAATGAGGATACTCCTATGACTGTCATTATCTCAGATAACCTGACAACCGGAATGACAGGTGGTCAGGACTCGCAGGGCACCGGCAAACTTGAGGATATTTGCCTCGGGCTCGGAGTCAATCCCTCTCATTTACGGACTATCGATTCCCTTCCGAAAAACCATGATGAAATGGTTAAACTCTTCAAAGAGGAGATAGACCATAAAGGCCTTTCGGTTATAATATCCCGCCGAGAGTGTATTCAGACAGCGAGAAGGAAAAAGAGTTGAAAAGGAGGCATAGTTCAAGATATCCATTAATAGAAAATAAACATGAAGACTGATATAATTCTGGCCGGAGTAGGCGGTCAGGGCATTCTTTCCATTGCCACTATTCTCGGAGCGGCCGCTCTTGAGGAGAATCTTTATCTTAAACAGGCCGAAGTGCACGGTATGAGTCAGCGTGGCGGAGATGTGCAGTCGAATCTCCGCATCAGCTCAAATCCCATACACTCTGATCTCATACCATTGGGAGGCGCTGACTTGATAGTCTCGCTTGAGCCGATGGAAGCGTTGCGCTATGTGCAGTATCTTTCTAAAGAGGGTTGGGTCGTGACCAACACCAATCCTTTCGTGAATATCGACAACTATCCGCAGATGGAGGAGGTTGAGAAAGAACTAAAAGCCCTTCCCAACGTGGTAGCTTTCAATATGGACGAGAAGGCTAAGGAACTTCTTTCTCCGAGAAGCTCTAATATGATTCTTCTTGGCGCGGCATCTCCTTTTATTGACATCGCGCCTGAACAGATAGAAGTGGCCATACGCAAGGTTTTCGGAAGAAAAGGAGAGAAGATTGTAGAGGCAAACGTCAAGGCATTTCATGCGGGTCGTGATATAGCAATGAGTAAAAAATAATTCGGTTATGTTTCCATTGACAAATGAAAAGATAGGCGAGGCCATTTCCGATCTATCCATAATTGACATAGGCTCCGCTACCATTCGGCAGATTTGCGCGCTCGCCGCTCGACTTGAGACCGAGGCGGAGGAAAAGATGGTCCATCTTGAGATGGGTAACCCGGGACTTCCGGCTGAAGAGATTGGAATAAACGCTGAAATAGACGCCTTGAGGAGCGGTGTTGCAAACACCTATCCCAACATTGCAGGTATTCCGGCACTCAAAAAATGGGGATCGAGATTCATAAAGGCATTCCTTAACGTGGATGTCCCTGAAAAGGGAGTGATTCCCACTGTGGGGTCAATGCAGGGAAGTTTCACGCTGATGCTTCTTCTCGGGCAGCGCCTTGAGGGTAAGGATACGATGCTTTATCTTAATCCCGGTTTCCCGGCCCAGCGACATCAGGCAAAACTGTTGGGACTCAAGCAGGAAGCCTTCGACATATATGATTATCGGGGTAAGAAGCTTGAAGAGAAACTCGAATCTATCCTTAGTAAGGGAAACGTTACGGGTATGATCTACAGTACCCCCAACAATCCGGCGTGGACCAATCTTACGGAGGAGGAACTTGAAATAATCGGGCGAATGGCCACAAAGTATGATGTGATAGTGCTTGAAGACCTCGCATACTTTGGAATGGATTTCAGCCATGACGTCAGAAAGCCCGGGGAGGAGCCGTTCGGAGCCACTGTAGCCCGGTTC
>JAIDPP010000334.1 GCA_029062725.1 Muribaculaceae bacterium
CCTTTGGTTTTTGCACCCTTCCTGAAACACGTGATCTGGGGCGGAACAAAGATTTGCGAATATAAAGGTATCGAATCCCCGGCTTCCGACATCGGCGAAAGCTGGGAGATTTCCGTTCTGCCCGGCCAGGAATCCGTGGTGGAAAAGGGGGAATATGAGGGTTACACATTGTCGCGTCTGGCGGAAAGATTCGGCGAACTTCTTCTGGGAAAGAAGATAAATGAAAAATACGGCGGAAAATTTCCTTTGCTTATAAAGTTTATCGACGCCCACGACCGTCTGTCTGTCCAGGTCCATCCCGATGATGAGTTGGCACGCCAACGTCATAATTCACTCGGAAAGTCGGAATTATGGTATATTGTCGCCGCCGCCCCCTGCGCCAAGATATATGTCGGACTGAAAAAGGAAGTTTCCCCGAACGAGTTCATGCGTCACGTTGAGCAAGGTTCCTTAGAGGAGGTGCTTGCCGAATGGGATTCTGTGCCAGGAGACGTATTCTTCCTCCCGGCGGGAAGGATCCATGCTATCGGAGCCGGCAACCTTCTGGTAGAGATTCAGGAGTCGAGCGATGTGACCTACCGCATCTACGACTATGACCGGCGAGACAGCCACGGCAACCCGCGCCCGCTGCACACGGCTGAAGCCCGCGATGCGATCGACTATACCGTGCAGAAGGATTATAAAGGGGAGCCTGTAACTGACCTGACAAAGGAAAAGGAGCTTGTCAGCTGCGAACACTTCACTACCCGCTACTACCGCATAACCTCCCCACGACCACTCCCCTGCTCTCCTGATTCCTTCACGGTTGTGATCTGCATATCCGGAGAGATCACGGTAAGCTGTCGCGACGGTGAAGAAACAATACGTGCGGGCCATACCCTCCTTATTCCAGCAATAGCCTCTCTGGCCCGTATCTCCGGCAACGGTTCGGTACTGGTAACCCAGGGTTAGCAGATTTCGGATACTTTTTCAAGACATTAACAAGGCAATAACTTATTTGCAACCGGGTTGCAAAGGATTTAAATTAACTTTACACCGTAATACAAAATTCCACGGCATGAAAAAAAGTTGTTTAATTGGGATTATTGCCATTGTTGTGATTATACTGGCAGGCTGTGCCCGGAAAGAGTCCAATGCAGAAGCAGTTCATGTTTCCGCCCAACATCATGAGGATGAGGATGAACCTGACGGTATAGTGATGCTTGATAGAGAGTTGGCCGAACGTTTTGGAGTCAAGGTGGACTCAATATATGCAAGTCCTATGGCCGGTAGTATTCGCTGCTCAGCATTAATTGAACGTGGGGCCGGTTCTGAGGGTGTCGCCTCTGCGCCCGTAGCGGGCATTATCCGCTACCGAGTGAATGTCGGTCAGAACATAGGCTCGGGCTCGCCCGTTGCGTCAATTAACACCTCTGCTGTTGCCGGGGGCAATACAAACCTTGCCGTAAAAGCGACTCTTGACGCGGCTGAAGCAGAGGTCAAAAGATTGAAACCTCTTTTTGAAGAAAAACTCGTCACAGCAACCGAATATCAAGCGGCTGTAGCAGCTCTTGGACAGGCTCGCGCCGCTTATTCCCCTGCGGCTGCCGGAGGTACTGCCGTGTCGCCCATTGCTGGAACTGTAACCTCTTTGCTGGCGGCAAATGGCTCGTACGTCGAGGTCGGGGCTCCGGTCGCCGTAATCGCTGCTGACGGGCGTTTAACCTTACGCGCCAAAACCTCTTCCGACAATTATGCGCATTTACGGGATGTTGCTGATGTAAGACTGCAAACTTCTGATGGTCGTTCTATTTTGCTCAGTAGCCTCGGTGGAAAATCGGGAGGCATTTCATCTGAAGGTGGCTATGCCACGATCACTTTCACATTTAATAATGACGGCACATTCGCGCCGGGATCTACAGTGCAGGCATGGCTGCTTTCATCCGGCGTTGAAAACGTTATTTCACTACCTCTTAGTGCCATCACCGAACAGCAGGGTGAAACATTTGTATATAAAGAGATTCTTCCGGAGCATTATCTTAAGATCCCTGTCACACTCGGAGTCTCCGACGGAGAAAGAGTCCGGATTTTATCCGGAGTAGAGGAAGGTAACCGTATAGTAACCTCCGGTGTCACCACGGTCCGGCTTGCCGAAAGCAGTGGTGCTGTTCCTTCAGGTCATAATCATAGCCATTAAGCCGTATGCTGAATAAAATTTTAAGCTCATCGTTGGCCAATCGTGTGGCCGTTCTCGTGCTTTCGGCTATACTGATGATGGCCGGGATATGGTCTCTGACACGAACCGAAGTTGATATTTTCCCTGACCTCACTGCTCCCACAGTAGTTGTCATGACAGAGGCTTCAGGTCTGGCCCCTGAAGAGGTAGAACGCCAAGTTACCTATCCTATAGAATCTGCTGTAAACGGTGTTAGTGGAATTCGGCGAGTCCGATCTGCTTCTAATCCCGGTTTTTCTGTCGTATGGGCGGAATTTGATTGGAGCACGGATGCATATATTGCACGTCAGATGGTGACCGAAAGGTTGGCAACAGTCGATCTTCCGGCTGGAGTAAATGCTCCCGTACTTGGACCCCAATCGTCTATATTAGGAGAGATGATGATAATTGGTCTGACATCACCCGGAGATTCGGTTTCAATGATGGAACTACGCACTATCGCTGACAAGACTATAACCCCGCGTTTACTCTCAATAAACGGAGTCGCCGCAGTCTCCGTTCTGGGCGGTGAGGCCAAGGAGATGCAAATTGCATTGGATCCTATGAAAATGCAGGCCTACGGCGTGTCTCTCAGTCAGGTCGCCGACGCGGTGGGCGCTATGAATGATAATGCTTCAGGTGGGGTGGTGATGGACTTTGGCAACGAGTATCTTGTTCGTGCTGATCTAAATACTGCAAATCCCTTGGAGATCGCAGCCGCCCCTATTGGTACAGGCGGACTGACTATTGGCCAAGTGGCAACAGTGGGGAATGCCTCCGCCGAACCGAAAATCGGTGCCGCAAGTATTGAAGGCACGCCGGGTGTAATAATCACAGTTACGAAACAGGCTAATACCGGGACTCCATCCTTGACGGCGCGCATAGATGAAGAATTGAAGTCTATCGAATCGCAGTTGCCGGCAGGTGTCAGGATGCATACTGATATTTTCAGGCAAAATGATTTTATTGAGACAAGTATCGATAATTTGCAGCGCACTCTGCTCGAAGGTGCGGTCTTTGTAGCGATAGTGCTATTTTTCTTCCTGATGAATTTGCGAACCACATTGATATCGCTGGTTGCTCTCCCCATGAGTATCCTCGTTACTGTTTTGGTTCTACATTTGTTCGGATTCACTATCAATACGATGAGTCTGGGTGGTATTGCGATTGCCATAGGTTCGCTGGTGGATGATGCCATTGTCGATGTTGAAAATGTTTACAGACGTTTACGTCTTAACAGGGCTTTACCAAAAGATGAACGCAAGCCGGTTATCAAAGTCGTGTTTGAGGCGAGTGCGGAGGTTCGTATGCCTATTTTCAATTCTTCGCTTATAATCATGGCCAGCTTCCTCCCGCTTTTCTGTCTTAGCGGAGTTGAGGGTAGATTACTGATCCCGTTGGGTGTAGCTTTCATTATTGCTTTGATCGCATCAACATTTGTGGCTTTGACTCTTACACCTGTCCTTTGTTATTATCTTCTTGGCAAACGAAAGGAAACTGCCAAACTTGATTCCGAACCTAAATTCAGCATTAAGTTCAAGCAGTTTTATAGACGTTCTCTTTCCTCATCTCTTAAAATTCAGAAACCGATAATTATTGCTACGGCCATATTATTTGCAGTCTCATTAGGATTATTCTTTACTCTTGGCCGCGGTTTCTTGCCGAAATTTAATGAAGGATCATTTACCATCAATATAGGAACAGTGCCCGGCATATCACTCGAAGAAAGCGATAAGCTTGCCCGAGAAGCAGAGCGTGTCATTATGACAGTTCCTGAGGTGCGGACAGTTGCACGCAAGACCGGACGTGCCGAACTTGATGAACATTCCCTGAGTGTGAATGCTTCGGAATTAGAAGTTCCGTACACTCTGAAAGATCGTTCACGCAACGAGGTTGAGGCGGATTTACGCGAAAAACTGACGGAATTGCCCGGTGTGAATGTAGAGATCGGCCAACCAATAAGTCACCGTATTGATGCGATGCTTTCAGGTTCAAAGAGTCAGGTGGCAATCAAGCTGTTCGGTCCTGATTTGTCAACACTTTACACTCTCGCTCAGAAAATCAAAGCATCCGTAAGCGAAGTTGACGGAATTGTTGACCTTAACGTTGAGCAACTTGTCGAGCGTCCGGAATTGATTATCCGTCCTCGTCGCGAGGCTCTGGCTGCTCACGATATCACGCTTGCCGATTTTCGCCGATGGATTAGTCTCGCTTTAAGCGGCGAGTCTGTAAGTCGTGTTTATGACGGCGATTACCCCTATGACCTCGATCTCATTCTTTCACACGAAAGTAGAAAAAGTGCCGC
>JAIDPP010000335.1 GCA_029062725.1 Muribaculaceae bacterium
GCCTCCTACAGCGGTGACGAATATGCTCTCCCAGCGGAACACGGAGGCTATCCGGCTGCGCGACATTCCCAGCGCTTTGAGCGTGGACATCGACTTCTCCTTTTCTATGACGAGCATCGAAAGAGAGGAGATGATGTTGAAAGAAGCTATGATAAGGATGAAGAAGAGGAGGAGGAAGGTGACCCATTTCTCGATTGAGATCATGCGGAAATTCATCTCCTGCTGCTGAAGGCGGTCTTTCACAATATATTTTTCACCCCCGGCGGCGAGTTTTCTCTCGATGGCCTCTTCTAACGCTTCAGGCGTCACCCCGGGGCGTCCCTTCACTTCGACGGCGGAGGCCTCGGAGTCGTAAAGAAGCAGATCGCGCGCCAGGGCGAGATCGACGATCACGCGGTTGTCGTCAAATTCCGACTGATTGGATCGATAGACCCCCGTAACGAATATGGAATCGCGCAGAAAAGAGGCGGCGGGATTGGCGAGATTGACGCGCCCCTCCCTCCTGGGGGTGAAGAGCAGAACGCTCCCCCCCGGGTTCACACCAAGACGGGCGGCCGTGCCGACAGCGAGAATGCCTTCGGAGAGAGTATCGGTATCGGCCTCTTCCCCGTCGGCGGTTTCCCGGTTGCCGGCAGGGATATACCGGTCGATTATCAGGGAGTCGAGAGCGGTGATTGATGCGTATTTTTCCCGATCGACACCCTTGAGCGTCACCGGGGTCTCTCGGCCACCGGAGATAGCGAGGGCATTCTCAAGGATGGTCGGGATGGCCGTCTCCACTTCCGGCATGGCGGCAATCACAGCGGCGAGAGAGTCGCCGTCGGCGAAAACTTTCCCTTGGGCGGGAGTGACCATCACGTCGGGAGTCAACGAGTCGATCCTCCCGGCGATCACCGACTTGAAGCCGTTGAACACCGAGAGGACACAGACGATTGCGGCGGTGGCGACGGCGATGCCGCAGACCGACACCACAGAGATCGCGCCCACCGCGCTATGCGATTTGCGGGCCCGGAGATAGCGCCATGCTATCCGGGCCGAAAGGGGGAATGACATTATTCTTTCGGTTCTGAGGGGGTATCGGCCGCCAGAAGACGGTCGATATTGTCGATATAGTCGAGCGAGTCGTCGAGATAGAATTGCAGATCGGGGCATTTGCGGAGAGTCTGTTTCACGGCCTGCGCCAGCTCATATCTGACGGTCTTCGACTGATGTTTTATATTTTCGAGTATCTCCCGGTTCTTTTCCGGGGGGAAAATGCTCAGATATGCCTTGGCGATGCTGAGGTCGGGGGATACGCGCACGGCGCTCACCGACACCAGAACGTTACCCATCGCCGCTGTCTGGCGACGGAATATCTCACTAAGTTCTTTCTGTATGAGTCTTGAAATCTTTGCTTGACGTTTTCCTTCCATAACTGTATTCTTTATAATTATCTCCCGGGAAGCCGGTCGGGTTCCGGCAGTCCGGATCTCATATAAGATAAACAAAGGAGGGCTCATTTCGTTTAACGGCCTTGTCTCCTTATATCTTCCGAATTATAGTCAGGCCGTCGCGGAGGGGAATGATTACCACTTCCACGCGCGGATCCTCCTTGACCATCCGGTTGAAGGCGACGATCTCGCGGGTCTGCGGCGCCTGCCGGTCGGGAGCTTCTGTCACATGTCCGTCCCAGAGGGTATTGTCGGCGATGATATATCCTCCCTTCCGGACCAGAGGGAACACGAGACTGTAATACCGGCGGTATTCCCGTTTGTCGGCGTCGATAAAGACAAGGTCGAGCGATTCCGGCTCCCAGGCGGTGAGTTCCGAGGCGGGGTCGCCGATATAGAGGCGGATCTTAGAGCCGTGTGGTGAGGAGCGGAAGGCTTCGAGGATGAAGTCTTCCAGTTCGTCGTCGATCTCGAAAGTGTCGAGGCGTGCGCCCTCTTCCATTCCCTCGGCGATACATAGGGCCGAATAACCGGAGAAGGTGCCTATTTCGAGGGCTCGTCCCGGGCGGATCATGCCGACGAGCATCTTCAGGAGCCTTCCCTGGATATGGCCCGAGCACATGCGGCCGTTGAGCAGGTGGATGTTGGTGGCGCGGTCGAGGCGCCGGAGCCATTCCGGCTCATCGTCGATATGGCCGCGGATATATGTCTCGAGACTGAAATCCATAGTATAAATGGAGGTTAAAGGGAGATTAGAAAGGGAGGTCGTTGCGGTCGGCGAGATATGCCGCGTGTGAGGCGGCAAGGAGGTAACCTCTTGTTCCGGCTCCGGCGATGACGGCATCGACACATTCGGCCGTCACGGAGCGGCTGCGGAATTGCTCGCGGGCGTGAATATTGGAAATGTGGACCTCGATGAGAGGTTTCTTCCCCTTGATGTCGCGCAGGGCATCGGCGATGGCGTATGAATAATGGGCGAAAGCGCCCGGATTAATCACTATGGCAT
>JAIDPP010000336.1 GCA_029062725.1 Muribaculaceae bacterium
CTTTGGCGAGCATCTCGGCGGCCTTGGTGTAGTCGCCCTGCTTTGCGGCAAGGATGGCACGCGCATATACGGCCTGAGGCGTATCTCCCGCCTTGGCGAGATAGTTGGCGGCCTGGGTGAGATCGCCGCGGTTCATAGCCGTGTTGCCGGCGTTGAGGTTAGCGGTCGGATCGGAGGGATACATCTTCGCGGCGGTCTCGAACACATCGGCATATTCCGGGCTGTTGGGGTCGAGGGTCTCGGCATAGATGAAGAACTCGCGCAGCGAGAGCTTCGAGGGGTTCTTACGGAACACCTTGGCGATCTCGGCCGGGTCTGTATAATTGCGGACCTCATATTCCACCGTATAGTCGGAATGACGCAGGGCAGGGTACCAGTTCGCGAGCATATACTTGTAATCCACCGGGAAATCGGTTGCTATCTTGCGGTCCTTGACATCGGGATCCATATTGGAGTCGATGATGGCGAGTATGGCATCCTTCTTTGCCATCTCGCTTCCCTCGACCATCTTGCGCAAACCCGCCCAGTCTTCGGCCACCCAGGATGTCTTCATAAGGTTCTTGGGGAAGGTGTAGAGGTTGCGCACATACTCGGCGAGGGCCTCTGTACGTCCCTTGGCGAGTTTCTCGTTTCCGGCGTATGAACCTTCAGGAGATGCGTAGCCGGTCACGGTAAGGAGGGTGATCTTGGTGTCAGGGTCAGCCTTCACGGAGTCGATAGTGGCGCGGATCTTGCGCAGCTCGGCGGGGTTGTTGCGGTAGTCGGGACGGATGTTGACCGTATTTACCACGAAATCGATGTAGGCCTCCCCCTTTGCGTTGCGCATCTTGACGCGCTCCTCTACGGGAGTTACATATACGAGGTCGGCGTTGAAGGTGCGTTCCCCCATGTCGAGGCGAGCTAAAGAACGGTCGGCGATGGTCTTGCGGCTCTCGCAGCAGCCTACATTCTCTACCACGAGGTCGATGTCGGCGTTCTCCATCCAGTTCTGCCATGCCACCGAAGTCTCATACGGCAGAGTCTTGGTCTTCTTGGCGTTATAGTATTTCGTATCGGGGTTGTTGAATGTTCCGGTGCGTTTTGCCTGGATGAGGCGGTTGCGTCCCGCGAGGGTGATGCTCTGCAGGCGTATGGAGTCGTTCCCGCTCTTTACCACGGGGATAAGCCGGGTTTCGTTGTTGATCCCCTTGGGCATGCGTGAGAAGTCGAGGTTGAAGGCGATGTTGAGCCTGTCGGCCTCATGGTCAGCCTTGAGACCGGTGATTGTGACATCCGAAGCCTCCGGCATTCGGGCCCACAAGGAAGCGGCGGTAAGCACGCAGGCTGCTATGGTGAGTGTTCTTTTCATTTAGACAGGATTCTTAGAAGATATATACTAAGTTGAGGGCGGCTTTGGTGGGGCCGAAATAGTTGTGGGTACCGTTGTCGATGATTTTTGTGCCGCAGGAGGCGCAGGGATAGCTGTCGAACTTGGTGTAGCTCCATCCGATGCCGATCTCGGCCTCGATGTTCCAGTGTGTGGCGAGCATCCATGCGTGGCCGTATGTGAGGCCGGCGCCGGCATACCATCCCTGATAACGCATGTCGCGGAGATTACGGAAGTTTGTTCCGAGGAACATGAAGTTGGTGTTCACTTTCCCGATGTTGTATTGGCCTCCGTGGAGCTCGAGGCCGACGAAGTTGCCGTGCATGGCCTCGCAGAACCAGTAGCGGACTTCGGGCTGAGCCATCCAGTGTTTCCACTGTTTGCCGCCCGAGAATTTCCAGGCGTTCAGGTTTCCGTTGATGTCGAAACTCCATTTGGGAGCCATTTTGAACTCAAGGCCGAGGTTCACGTTGGCCAATGCGTCATAGATAACGTTGGTCTTGAGGGCCACGTTCTGAGCGCCTGCGCTTGAAGCGAGCAGGGAGGCTGCGGCGAAAAGAGTAGCTAAGAATGTAGGTCTTTTCATGATTATTTATTATGGTGACTCCCGGCGGGGAAAACATGGCGCCGTAAGTCAGGTCTTATTGTCCTTATCTTTTTGTCTCCCGGGTGAGGGGATTTAGTTAAGCGGAGTTTTTCGGTTTTTCAACAGCTTTTTCAAGTGTAGTTAGGCCGTTTTATCACGGTCTGTTCGACGACCGTATAGTTAGGGTGCAAATTTAGTAAAAAAATATTTGTCACCAAATATAAACGCTGAAAAAATTTGATTATTTCTCACCCGGCGTAAGGAACTCAACCGCAAAATCGCAGAACTCGGCCAGGAGTATGACGATATAACCTTCAAGATCATAAGCTCCTCAATCAATCCATCCGATATTTGACCGATATTAATTTCTCAATAGAATCTCCCGTGCGGCAAGAGTGCCGGCGGGATATTCGCCGTTTAGCTTACATGTGTTTACGTTTCATTCATTGAAGAAAAAAATGATTTTTTTGAAAAAAAGTTGCTGAAAATTTGGTAAAGAGTAGAAATATTACTACCTTTGCAATGTCAAACAAGAACAACATGAACAAGTACAAAGTAAAGGAAGTAATCAAGATGCTTGAAGAAGATGGTTGGTTTCTGATGACCACCAAGGGAGACCACCGCCAGTTCAAGCATCCCTCCAAGAAAGGAAAGGTCACAGTTAGAGGCAAGCCGAGTGAGACCCTAAGCCAATTCTTATTGAACAGCATTTGGAAACAGGCAGGATGGCGATAAGCCATCATCCTCTCTCCAACTATCAAAGTGGAAATATCTAAAATATGCAAACATGGAAAAACATAAGCTTCATGTAGATGTCAGCTGGACAGAGGATAACTTCTGCGGCTCATGGGCTGACGGGCAGGAAGGTGTCGTATTGGTTACAGCCAAGACCTTCCAAAAGTTTAAGGATGACATGGCAGATTCTATCAAGCTTCACATTCAAGGCTGCATTGAAGATGGAGATTCCTTTCCTGAATATCTCACCAACGGAGAGTATGAAATTGAATATAATCTCGATGCAGCCGCCCTTATCCGCAATGCGGAGACATTCACCACCATGTCGGTAATCAGCCGTATTTCCGGCATAAACCAGAAACAATTGTCACACTATGCAAATGGGGTTAAGCATCCGCGTCCCCTGCAAGTCGCCAAAATCAAAGCGGCCCTTGCAAAAATTGGCACTCAACTTATAGCCTTGAGTTAGTTCTTGTTTGACAGCTGAGTAATTCAAGAGTTGTCGGATAGTTTGTAGTTAATTCCTCATCGTTCATCTACATAATCCGACCCGGCCCGATTGCCTGCAAAGTCAGTCGGGTTTTTCTTTTAAGTATGTACTATTACCTAGAAAAAGGAAATTCTCCGAGAAATCCACCGGCAAGCCCCTCATCACCTTGCACGAAGGTAATAGCGCGGAGTATCTCGCCTGGATAAATTAGAGCCATGGATCAGATCCTTGGTGAGTAAGTCCAATTAATGAGAATGACAATTGTTGACGTCTCGGCTCAGGGATTCCATTAAGAGACACGGGACTCTCCTGTCCGTTACGCGTCAATGGTTTTTACACAAAATCCGCGATAACCGTCTTAAAATTTGACTGTTATCGCGGATTCCGCGGAAGGGACGAGATTCCCTTGCGGCATTCCGCTTATTTCCACCGGATCAAAATCAATACTTTACTTATTTATCAATCTCTCTTGCTGTAAATGTCAGGCTATATACCGTCCACGACATTATCCATGCCGGATTGTTTCAAAAGAACCTGAATCAGACGCTCCTTCTCCTTCAATACCGATTCCAGCTCGCGGATCCGGAACTCCTGCGTAGAGCCTACATTTACCGTCGCATCTCCGATAACGGTCCCGTTGTGGATATCCCTTACCCTGTAATCATCACAAGGCCAGTCGTCAAAAAAATAGCCGGGACTTACCCCAACCGCTTTACTTACCTTCTCAAGGAGCTCACTGTCAAAACTTGCTTTATTCATCAAGTGAGAAAAATAAGTCGGGGTAATACCTATTTTATCCGCTAAATCCTTTTTTATCAATCGTTTTTCCTCAATTATACGATAGAGTTCTCTGCCGGCATGTTTCATATATTCGTTAAAAAAGGTTAATATTAATTGATTTATTTATCAATTCAATCAAATTATTTGTAAATTTGTCACTGTAAATATACGTAGTATTTACGAAATTAACAACATTTCTTGTACGTTTTTTTTTACAAATGGACAAATATTCGAGAAATAAAATTCTTCGTGACTACCTCGCCTCACTTGATAAAGACGAGAAGAGGCTCGCGCATCTTCTGATTATAAGGGAGTGTATGATCTCGAGAGATAAACTTTACAGCTGGAAAGCATGTAGAAGTGCGATTGAACCGATTTACGTTCAACACATCAACCGTGCCATCGGTACGCAAATTCTATAACTCTATGTCTGATTTTTATTCAAAGCCGGATATAGATAAGGTGGAACAAACCGCACGGATCGATGACTTCGTTCCGGGTGAGCGGATTGTAAAAAATCGCCGTAATATCACGGTGTGCCCGCAGTGTCGTAAGAAATCACTGCAGATCGTTGACAACAGGCAATTCCGTGGGATCAAATGTTTTGATTGCGGTTTCGTCAAGACAGGTGTTTTCTCGGTTGTAATGCACTACGAATCCTGCACATATCCGGAAGCTATAAAGTTAGTGGCCGACCGTTACGGAATATCTGTCGAGTCGGAAAAGGAGCGGCGCACGAGATTGTTGAGGGAGCAGACAAAATCCATGTCCGATTCCTTCCTGATGAAACAGCTCACGGGGTCGGGACTTACTCTTGAGGATATCTCCGCACGCGTCCGGACTAAGGACGGTAAGGACTGGCAGACGATTCAACTCTTCGTCAAGGGCACAATGGACGCCCGCGGAAATATCGAATCTTTCGGCGACGACATGTTGATTCGCTACTACAACCTCGAAGGGATGCCTATGAAAGTGGCCACAAGAGGTGTAGCCGGTGGTCAGAAAGATTACACCCGCGCCAGGTGGCAGCTGCCAGAGGCTCACCGATCCGGCAAGGATGGCAAACCGGGGAAATACGGTGCCATCAAAGGTGCAGAAGCGAAATTCTTCTTCCCGGGAAGAATTATTCAGGCTTACCAGGATAAGGAACAGTTCGATACTCTTGTAATACAGGAGGGCGAGAAAAAAGCCGTCAAGGCTTGCAAGCATGGGATAATGTCGATAGCGATACAGGGAATTTACAATATCGGAAATAAGAACCAGGGCCTTATTTCAGATCTTCAGTACCTCGTCCGCCGATGCGGTATAAAGCGTATTGCGCTGCTTTTCGACTCGGACTGGGATAACCTCTCCCGCTCCATATCCAACGGCGACGAGATCGACGCGCGGCCACGCCAGTTTGCCAACGCGGCAATAAAGTTCCGCGACTATGTCGATACACTCAACAATCTCGATCTCGATGTCAATATATGGTTCGGTCATATCAACGATAACGAGGCCGGGGACAAGGGGATCGACGACCTCCTTTGCAATACCCTGAAGGATAGGGAAGAAATCCTCTGGCCCGATATCCTCGCGGCAATGTCTGACCCTAAAGGTGTGGCCAATTACGTATCCATGCACAAGATATCCGTGATGTCGGATGCGAAGATACTGAACTTCTGGGATCTCCGCGATAAGGATGCTTTTTTCAGACGTCACGCAGACAGGATCAAAGACCTCAGGAAGTTCCGGTTCGCAAAGATCAATTATGTTGTCGATGATTCCGGAGCCATCGAGCGTTCATCATCCTTCGGCGAGGCGAAGGATTTCTGGACAGCTTATTTCGATGATGAGAAGAAGGAATATATCGTGAAATTCGATCCTTCCTCCGCCAGCGATTTTTTGCAGAACAACGGCTTCCGGAGATATACTTCTCCTGAACTCGGAAATCTAAAATTCGGTTTCGTGCGCATCGAGAATGGTGTAGCTTATAAATGCGCGGAGTATCAGATCCGCGATACAGCCTTTGAATATCTCTCCGTCTCGAACAAGATCAAGGCCGTCAAGAATTACTTCCTGATGCAACTGCCTAAGTGCATCGGTCCTAACCTGCTGGAGCGTCTCCAACTCGAGAATATAGAGAACGTCGTCAATCCGGACGAACAGATCCGGTTCTTCCGTAACGGCCAGATCCGAATCACGGACAGGGATATTACGCTATCACCTAATTCCAGGATCGTGTGGGAAGAGGAGATCTGCCCGAGGCTATTCAAGAGAATCCCGGTTATAAGTGAGATTGCGAAGCTCGACGACGGAGCGTTCATCGTTAAGACTACACCGGAGGGCGACCGATGTGAATTTCTCCAGTTTCTCGTCAATACTTCAAACGATTTCCGCGACCGCGACCCGGGCTCGCTCACCGATGAGGAGCGACGGTCAATCTACATCAATCTCGTTAATAAGATTACAGCTATCGGGTATCTTATCACGGATTACCGCTACAACACGGAGGAAAAGGTTATCGTGGCCATGGATTCTTCCATGTCGGAGGTCGGTAAATCGCAGGGCCGAACCGGAAAATCGCTTATCGGCAAGGCTATCGAACAGGTGACTTGTCAGGCTTTCGTGGATGGAAAGGAGCTTAACGGGTCGGATGATTTCATGTTCTCGGACGTCACTCCCCAAGCCCGTAACGTTTTCTTCGATGATGTGAAACCAAATTTCTGCTTTACCCGGCTTTTCGCAGCAGTTACAGGCCCACTTATGGTGAATCCGAAGCTCGGCTCAAGGTTCAAGATCGAATACGAGAAGGTGCCCAAATTTTACGTTACTACAAATCACGCGATATCAGACGATTCAAGATCTGCCAAGGACCGCATGGTACTGATGATGTTCTCAAACTGGTATAACGACGACTACAAGCCTATCGACGAGTTCGGACATACTTTCTTCTCTGGCTGGAATGATGAGCAGTGGCAGCTCTTCGACAACCTTATGGCCGAATGTGTGATGTTCTATTTCCGATCGATGCAGGAGGGCTGGAGCCGCGTAGGCTGCGGAGTCGTACATCCTCCGATGCGTCAGGCCGATCTCCGGCAGATGCGCCAGAAAATGGGTGAGGCGTTCCTACAGTGGGCCGAGGCTTTCTTCTCCCCGGATTCCGGAAATCTATCCCGGAAATTATGGACCAAGGACATAATGGCCGCTTTCATTGAAGAGAACCCGCTGCAGGCCAAGTTTGTCTCCGCGACAGTCCTGCGTGAGAAGATCGAGACGTTCTGCCGCTTCAAGGGATATCACTTCAACCCGCACCGTCTCGAGAAAAAATCAAGACTATCTTTCCAGGAGTGGCACGCCATTAACGAAGGATCCTTCATCGGAGATCGCGAGGCTTCCAACTCCAAAACTTATATAACGGTCTGCACAGATGAGCAGGCCCGTGAATTGTTTAATCTCTAATTTATTTTTAGTATGACTGAAAATGAAGTATCTGCAATCGCGGAAGCAATGGCCGTGAAACTCAATCCTCTCGTCAGACAGGCTGTAAAAGCTCTCGAATCTATCGGTTTTGAGACACCGGACGAGGAGAAGATCGCACGGGAAATCTTTTTATCTTCTATGATATACGCCATGTTTCTCGACAGAAAAATCACATTCGGTGAAATCGTCGAGACAATCGGTCCTGCATTCGCAACTGCAATGACAAATTTTGGAAATTTGGACGAAGAGCTTCCGGAACATATTATGGGAGCTGCGGTAGCGTGTCTTACAACAGATAAATCCGGAACCCGGGGCATTTTGGATTTTATCGCGAAGATAACGCAAGCCGCATTGTACATATCAGTCAACAAGGTTGCGACTGTTAGTTTAGCTAAGACGATGCGATGAAAAGATCAAACCCTTACGAATCATTGAGGGTTCCAGGGATCGCGTCTCAGGTGGCCCGGAACTTCCGGTCCGTGACAATACACCAGCGTGCACAATGGCTGCTCGCCATTCGCTTCGCAGAGATCCCTGAAGGCTCCGGCCGTATCTGGTACGGAATCCAGCTCCATACTCCGGACAGAACAATCAAGACAGTACCGGGGGAACAGAACGGATATTTCCATTCATTAGACGATGCGACGCTGCACGCTCTCGGGGCCGTCATGGTATCAGGAATGGAACTTCCGGACGATCTCTCATTCGCAATCAGGACGGTTATATCGAAGATCTTATCCCCCACTCTATTCTGATAAAAGACCTTTGACTATTTTTTCACACAAGACCTTTGACTATTTCCCAGGAGGGCGGCAGCACACCAGCTGCCGCCCTCCCTTCCTTTCGCCTCCGGCGCCTCCGGCCCCCGCACCCCTCTGATAAGAATATATCGGAGCTGTGCTGATGTGCGCCGGGAATCTGCGAAATTTCAGTCCGCACCTATATATATTATATTTTTTTATTTTTATTCTTTTCTTTAGACATAGGGTTTTGATTCAACTGTGCTTTTGTACTTAAAAAAGCCACTCTTTGATTATCAACAAGTTATTTAGCACAATTTCTTTTTTATTAATTGTGCGCGCCCTGTGCGGTTGCACTGATTGTACCCGTACAAAACGGTAATTATGAATGTACTTATACAACTATTTGATTTTATGGTATTTATGTTTGTAAGTACAAATAGTACAGTTTTATCCCTACCCTTACGTAAAGAAATAATATAAAAAATCAATATGTTGTTGAAAGAAAAGAACTGTTTGATTTTCAAATAATTTTTTTTTTCATTCTTTTTCGCTATATTTGTAATACCCCGTTGTTTTTTGTACTGCCTTAAAAAGAACTCATCAAATCATGCCTGAAATTACTCTTTCTATCCCTTGCGAACCATATCTCGCGCAGTGGTTCCGGCACGATTCCGGCACAGAAGAGATCATTGAGCTTAGAAAGAACTCTCCGGAATCCGCCCTCCTGAGAGTCTTGCTTGCAAACAAAAATTCTATACCATACATACCTCCGATACCGAAGGGCGACGAACTCAAGATCCGGATCCCTCACTTCAAGGGTATGCCTCCGGAATATTTCAACCGGATATCACCCAGAGGTGAGAAGGCCTTCATCGATCTTATCCGCCAACGGTTCGACCTGCGGCTATTCTCGGACCTCTCTCCTATCCTTCACGCCGCGCACAGACGCGACGAGCTTATATACGCATGGATGGAGGCTAACGGTATCGAGGACTCCGAAACCAACTGGTGCGCCGTAGATAAACGGCTCCGGAGAATGATTGATCGACTCCAGACAAAAATCCGAGTCAGGAAATACCGTGCAGCCAAAAAAAAGTTTTGATTTCACAGCCTGTTTTTTCGCAATGTAACGCTTGTAACGCTTGTAACGCTTTAATATAATTTACCATGCAGATATCCGTTTCAGGGCTGCGCCGGATTATCGGATTCAGGGCCGACGCTATCCCGCCACACGCCAGAATGATGTTTCAAGCCGGAATACCGGTTCCGGTTGTCCCGGTGCCATACATCATAAGATTCTTCGGCAAGGCATATCTCTCAGTCACATCTTCCGGTCTTGAGCACGAGGCGAAGATCTCTTTCAATACTCTCTCTTCATTGCCTCCGTTCATCAACGCCTTCATCGTCGAGGATAACAATTCAAAACGGTTCCTTATCGGTACGGCCGAACATCCATTCCCGAAAATCGAATCGGTCAGATCTTCCGGCGAATCTGTCGCCGACTTCTCCGGATTCTCTTACAATGTATCTTTCAAAGGGCCCGCTATCCCCTGCGATTGCTGGCTCCCATCTGACTCTCAGCAAATACTAATATAATATGGAAATTCTGAATCTGACCCCGGGACGCTTATATACCATCGACTCGCTCCCTCTGTTCCGGATCTCCGGACCGGAAGCTCCTTACCGCTCTTTAGCCGTGGAAATCGAAGGAAAGGAAATTTACCGAATAGGTGCAATTCACGATTGCCCCGTGAATATAGCCGACATCATACGCCTCGCTATTATCGGCGCAAGACGCCCGGTTGTCTCCGTTACGGTAACCGCCAGACAGCAATTCCCGGGAGAACAACCGGAATCGGTCTCCGTTACCTTCGATGTGATCTCCTACATCCCGGAGGATATAGACGCCGACGGGCTGAAGCTCACGCTCTTGCCTCCTTTCTTCATCAACACATTCTCATCTTATCTGATTCCGGATTCAGAAGATCCGGAGGTCCTGATATTCTCTATGCGTAATTTCCGCCTCCAGGTCTCCGCGTTTTACAAGGGGGAATGGTATAACCTGAAGACGATCGCTTTCGCCGCCAAATCGTCTGAAATCACACATGTTTTCCGGGTTACTCTCGATTCGGTGGAACTGAGGCAGATCCTTATCGGAAAGTTGATCGATATTCAGGACATTCCGGCCAGAGATCCTCTGAAACGGGTTTCGGTCCGGATTCTACCGTTCGACCCGCTCATGGATGATGACACAATTCCGTTACAGTCGGTTTCTTTTTATTTCACTGAGAACAGCCCGAGCTCCCGGTTCTCTTTCTTCAATAAATGGATGGCCGCCGAAACTTTCCATTCTTTCGGCGAGTGGTCCAATTCACGCAAGATATCCGCCTCCAAGACAACGGTCGATAGCATGATCAGGGCTTTTGACCGCAAAATCGAATCCGAAATCGTCTTAAAGTCTCACGGTATTTCAACTATTGACGCTGAAAAACTCTCCGGTATTGCCGATATGTTGCCGGATATAACCGTAGTTCGCTATCTCGGCACGCAGAATGTTTCGGTCGAAGCGGTGATATCTGAAATTTCGGTGGAAACGGCCGACTCTGATTCCGCTAAGGTCGAGATTAAGGCAATCCCGAAGTCGGATAAAGTACCGGCTCCAGACTTTCCGGGTATCCATTCCTCTGAATTTACCGGCCATTTCACCTGATTTTATCACTCGGATTAATCTCCGGATAACAAAAAACCGTCTTTTCCAACTCGGAAAAGGCGGTTTATTTTTGCATCGTAATTATTACTCACTATGGAATATAACCTTCTCCTCAAAGGCTTCGTGGGTTCCTGGGACTTCGACGCCGATTATACGAGATACGTACTCGACCGCCTCAAGGATCAGCCCGTCACGGTCTGCATCGATTCTCTCGGTGGCCGTCTTAATACAGCCCTCTCTATCTCGGCCGCTTTCAAGGACCACGGCGACGTGCACGTCCACTATGTCGGTATGAACGCTTCGGCAGCTACAATCGCTTCGTTAGGCGCCAAACACGTTTCTATAGATCAGGATGCCTTCTTCCTCGTACACAACGCTTCTTACGGTATCTCCGTATGGCAGGATATGAACGCCGATCAGATAGAGGAGTTTATCGCGCAGCTCGAGAAATCAAAACAGGAGCTCGCCAAGTTCGACGCCGTGATCGCGAAGGCCTACGCCAGACGCTGCAAAAAATCGCCCGAGGAGCTCGCCGAGCTTATGAAAAAGGATACGTTCATCACCGCGGCCGAGGCTCTCGAATGGGGATTCGTCGATGAGGTCACCGACCTTGCGGAAGATCCCGAACCTTATATCGACCCGGTTACGGCGGAGTTCTGCGCCAAGGCCGGGATCATGCTACCCGATTGTGTCAGACGTGCCTCCAGAACACGCGACGATGATTCTTTCCTATCCCGGATCGTCGCTTCCGTTAAATCCGCTTTTTCACCAAATCACGATAAAAAAATGAATAAAGACTCTGAACATGTTGACGTTGTAGAGCAGCCGCAGAATAATGCTGCCGACCCTGAAGATAAGGATGCGGTTATCGCATCTCTCCGCGCTGAACTCGCCGAAATGAAGGCGGGAAAGTCCGAGGAAAAACCGGAGGAGATACCCGGAGAAAAGCCTGATCACAAACATGTGATCGACGACGGCGCCCAGGGAGCTCGTAAATCCCGCGTACCTTTCCCTAAATCCGCACGTGATCTCTTTGATTCCCTCCCCTGATCCCTACATCACGCCTCCCGTCGGATCTATCTTTCATTAAATCGTAAAATTTTAATCATTACCCAACCCTCTCTCCATTATGGGAAAAGTTATTTATAACGAAGATGATTTCCAGAAGGCAGCCGCCATTTACAAGGACGACCTTCTCGCAGTCCCCTATCTCGCCCTCAAGGATTCTACAAAATTCATGACGCTTGTTACCGGCGTGCGTTATGAGCAGATCGTAGGCGCCAAATCTACAAACGCAAAGTTCAAGCCGGCCGGTAAGCATAAGAAGGATTCCGTGGATCTCAAGCTCGACCTCCGTCTCCTCAAGACATACCCGACGGAGCTTACAGCCGAGTTCGACCCTAACCAGGCTATCCAGACCCTGATCGGCCACCTCGCTTCGCAGGCTTCCGGCGATGAGCTCAAGAATACGCCATCTGCCAAACAGGTTCTCGGTCTGATCTCTAAACAGGCCTCCGAGCCTTTCACTTACGTCATCTGGTCCGGAGTCCGTAACCCGGAAGGCGAAGAGCCGGAGGACGTCTGCGACGGACTCGATACCATCACGGCCAACGAGGTCGAGGACGGAGCGATCTCTGTCGAGAAGGGAAATCTTATAGAGCTCGAAGAGGAGATTACGGTCGATAATATCCTCGATATCGTGGATAGGATCCTTGATTCGATCGATATTAAACTACGCCGTAAGGATACATTCCTCTATTGTGATCAGCGTTTCGCCGATCTCTATAACCGTGCCTACAAGAAGGCTTCTGCTGCCCAGGTCTATAACACAGAGTATGAGCAGAACTATCTCGAGGGATCAAACCGTAAGATCACGATCGCCCCGATGGAGGGAAAGGTCGATACAGGTTTCTACCAGATTACAACCAAACTCAATACCCTCGTCGGTTGCGACAAGGAATCGGATCTCGAGAATGTGAAGGTAAAGGAGTATGAACCCAGACTCCTGACCTATATGCAGGACGCCTTCCTCGGAACCCAGTTCCGTTGCATCGACAAGTCGGAGTTCTGCGCTATCAAGCTCTTTAAAAAAGACGGCTATAAACCCGCCGGAAATAATCCAGCTAACGATAATCCCGCTAACGATTAAACTATGAATTGCTCCATTATCCAAACATCGCTCGATTGGTGCGAGGGAACCCCGGAACCCGCCGGTATTCGTCGCGTCTGCTATTATACCGCTTTCTCAAATATCGTCGCAGCCCCGAAGCTCCCGACGGATTCCAACGGTCGCCCTACAGCGGCAGTGCTCGTCGGTGCTTTCTCGATGAAGGAGGACGCCGTGTTCCATAAGATCGTTTTCCTCCCGGAAAAATCTACTTTCACTTCGGAATCACAGGGGGAATATCCTTCTATTACGCAGCTCGACAAGCTCACTCTCGTACATCCCGGCGTCGGCCCCGAGGCCGTTCAGGCTATGGCCTCGATCAACAACACGAAGAACTGCTTCATTTTCCAGGACCGCAAGGGCCGTTGGCGTGTCGTCGGACATCCCGATTATGACGATATGAAAAACACCGTCGCCCAGGATCTCGGCCAGGGTTCCGCCGGTTCTACAAGCACTACCATCTCCGTCGAGGCCCCGAATCTCGTATCGGCGCCATTCTTCAACGGAACGATCCCTACCGATGAGGGCGATGTCGAGCTTTCTTCGGATCTGGTCAAATCTCCCGCTAAACCCTGATGCTCTTCTCTCTCTCCTATCTCTTCCGTCGGCGGCGATGTCGCCGATGATATCTTTGGTCATGTTAGCTTTGAGTTCCCCGCCGACGCCGTCGTGATGGCCGGCGCCGGCGGGATTTTCTTAACCCTGACAAGTCCGATGGTTTTTACTGCCATGCTCAATAATCTGTGATATGGATTTCTCTTCTATCGTTCGTTCTTTCCTCCGTGAAAATCCAGCCGACCGGAACTATCAGTTCGGAGCCTCTCTCGTCCTGAGAATATCCGGTAATGAGTACCGATACCGGGCACTCCTCAACGGTCTCCCGGCTACTCAAACCCAGATAATCGCTGAGCTCGAATCGTATCTCCGGCGCCGTGACGCTATCCCTTCGCGAGAGCGTATCGCCGAGATCCGAAAGGAGGCGCAGCAGCTCATCAGTGAGCGAGAGGCCGAAAAGGATAACACAAAGGTATGCACGGGTGAACAAAAACCGGTTAAGATTTTCCGCGCCGGTAAACGTGCCGACCATGATTCACTACCCGATAATATAAAGATTATTTTCGAGGAGAATATGAATCTCAAAAGGAAGATGGCGCAATACCATCTCGAGATCCGGAACCTCCTGCGTTCTGACAAGGATTGCGCAGCACCAGATATCGCCGATCTGGTGAAGCTGCTCAAACAGGCTGACGAAACGTATCACAATAACTGGAAGGCTTACGATGGCTACAAAGGATAGATCACTTCTCCGGCCACTCGATGAGGCCCCGGCCCAGGTGTTCGTTACAAACCGTCTCCAGGTGGCCGATATCCTCGACCATGTGCTGCGGTGGACCGGACCGGCCGATGTCTGGTTGGCAACTTTCTCGGTCTCCGAGGAGTTCCTCCGGCATCTGCATTTTCTGAACGACAGTGAGAAAAGGATCTTGTCCGCACAGCTTATTATCGATTACAAGGCCGCACAGAAAACAATGAAGTTGTGGGAGTTTATCGAACAGGTGTTCCAAGCATCTTTCATGGCTGACAACCATTCCAAGATCCTGCTCGTGGCTTCTCCTGACAGAGCCCGGCTCGTTTCGGTCATTACATCGCAGAACCTTACAAGGGGAAACCGGTTCGAATCATCATTCCTGACTACCGATCCCGTTATCTTTAAATCTATGCTGGCCGATTGGAACTCGATCGCAAGCCATAATTCTATACCGCTCGATGATTTTCTCAGATCAACAATTGAAGGAAATCGAGAACTTCGGTTCGATTTTCTTTAAGGTCTCCGATATCGCGGTGGCTCTCGATATCGATGAGGATGAACTCCGGGAAGAGCTCGCTCTACGTTCTTCACCGGCCGCCAGAGCTTATCGCCGGGGTATCGTCTCCACAAAAGCCCGCATACAGCTTCAGGAGACTAAACTCGCATTCATCGGTTCTCCTCTCGCCCTCGAGAATGTCCGCCGCAATCTGATCGATATGGAGGACGATGAATGATCTATCCGATTAAGCAACCGCGATAATACCAGGTTTGGCAAAGTGGCGGTGCCTCCGGTGCCGCAAAAAATAATCTCTCCTATGCAGACAATTCCATCAATACATGAACTCCCGAACGCATGCGCATCCGTGATCTTCTCTCCGGATCCTAAATCCGTATTCCGCGAGGATGTCGATATCAGGCCTTACGAGCTCCCGTCGGGACATCGATATATACCGTGGGGCGCCGACAATCAGATGCCATACGATATTCTCGGTCTCATCGAATCTGACGAGACGGTAAGCACTTGCAATATATTCAACGCCGAGCTCTGCTACGGCGCCGGTATCGAATATCACGACCGGGAAGGAAATACGCCTCAAGAGGTGGAAGATTTCCTCGACGATAACGCCGTAGCTGAACTCTACATGGGACAGTGTTTCGATATGAAAACATTCGGATTCTGCATTACCGTTGTTATTCTCGACCAGCAGGGACGAAACATTATCTCCGTCGCACGCCGTGAAGCTATTTATTGCCGGTTCGCCCCGATGGACAAAAACGGCCGGATTCCATTTGTTCATTACGCAAACTGGCGTCGTTCTTCTGCCCCGGAGGATGTCGAATCTATCGAGCTCCTCGATTCAAGGGCCCCTTTCAAAGATCTGGCAGACCGGATCGGCCGTGGATCGAAATGTCGAAAGTTCGCCGTCGTTTCTCGTCTCCCCACTATCGATTCGACATATTACCCTATCCCATATTACGCTTCTCTTTTCAAAGGTAAATGGTTCGCGATTAAACGCGACCTCGGTATCGCCAAACATTCCAAACTCAAGAACTCGGCTCCTATCCGTTACCATATCGAGATAGCGGATTCATACTGGGAGAATGTGTTCAGAGCCGAAAGAATTACCGACTCTAAGAAAAAACTTGACCGTCAGATACAGCTCAAACAACAGATAGTCGATTTCCTTACAGGTGCCGAAAACTCCGGTAAAGCATGGTTCTCCAGATATTATATCTCCCCGGACGGCAAGGAACAGCACGACATCCGTATAAACAAGGTGGACGACTCTAAGGAAGGCGGAGACTGGTCAACTGACATCCAGGAAGCCGTGAATATGATATGTTTCGTGATGCGTATCCATTCAAACCTCGTCGGATCTGTCCCCGGTAAATCGCAGTCTAACAATTCAGGCTCCGATAAGCGGGAGCTTTATACCATTTCCCAGGCCTCGCAGAAGATGTACCGAGATGCGATTTTCCGGCCCCACCGCCTTATAATCAGGTTCAACGGTTGGAAAGTAAGGCCGGTATGCCCTTTCATTCAGCTGTCAACTCTCGATGAACATCAGGACGCCAAAAAAGTAAGCCTATGACACCTGCCGCTATCGACGCCTGCCGTCTCGATCTTTACACCGCGGAAGAGGAACTGCGACAGAAATACCCGCAGACGATCGCCGATAAGGTCCTGCGCTGCCGGGCTATGCACCAGTGGTTCCTCGCAAACCCGGAGGCGAAGGACGCTGCCTTCATACGTGAGGATATCTCCCGGCACAATATCTCGAAACCATCTGCTTATTCCGACCTCGCTACAGTCAAGACTCTACTCCCGCTGCTCTCGGAATCCTCCCGCGAGTTCCACCGGTGGAGATTCGGCGAGATGATCCTGAAGACTTTCGAGATGGCCGAACGACGCAAGGACGCGCGCACTATGGAGAAGGCGGCGGCGACATACGCCAAGTATTATGCCGTCGATCGGGAGGATGAGAAGGCTATACCAGTCGATCAGCTTATCCCGCAGCCGTTCGTCGCAACAGATGATCCTACCGTGCTCGGACTCAAGCCTATCCCGAACCTCCGGCAGAAGATCCGGTCGCTGGTCGATAAGTATGCCGGCGAGTCGGAGGATATCAAGGATATTCAGTTTGAGGAGATCGACCTGAGGGAAAATGAATTCTTTGATGAGGCCTGATGTTATGAACAAAGTATATTTCAACGACGTCCAGAGGCGCGTGCAGCTCGTAGGCGCCCGTACTTCGGTTATAGTCGCAGGAAGACGCACCGGTAAGACCGACTCTATCGCTTCTCCTTTCCTGCTGCGCAATTTCCAGCGAATGCCGGGTGCCGGTAACGGTATCGTGGTCCCTACTTTCAAGCATGGTCTAACCAACACTATCCCCGGGATTCTCGCCGCATGGCGACGTTGGGGGTATCTCGAGGGTATTCATTTTGTCGTAGGGAGACGTCCCCCGAAACATTTCAAGGAGCCGATTATCAAACCGCAGAAGAATGATCATATCATACATTTCTGCAACGGTTCTTTCGCGTATATCCTTTCTCAGGATCTACCTTTCTCCGCAAACTCCCTTACTCTATCTTCTCTGCTGATCGATGAGGCCCGTTTCATCGATTACGCCAAGCTAAAGAACGAGACGATTCCGGCTCTCGGAGGGATAAAGTCTTATTTCGGCTCCAGATCTTACTGGAATTCAATGATGGTGCTTTCAGATATGCCGCAGACGCAGAAAGGATCCTGGTTCCTGAATTACCGCGAGAAGTCGGACCCGGAGCTGATAGAGGCTATCGAGGCTATAATCTGCGAACAGTTCAATATCGAGCAGAGGATCCGGAAAATGAAGGAGAAGGGGATAGCGCCTCCGGCTTACCTCCGGAAGTACCGCAGATCGCTTGACCGGGATCTGAACCGGCTACGTTCCCGGGCGGTCCTATATTGCGAGTATTCTTCTATCGAAAACATCCAGCTGCTCGGTGAGGATTATATCCGCAACATGAAGCGCGACCTGACTCCGAAGACTTTCCAGACTTCGATCCTATGCCGCCGACTCGGTATTGCCAAGGATGGTTTCTACTCTAATCTCCGCGAACAGCATAAGTATGACGCCGACGACATCGCCTTCCTCGACGAACTGTTCATTCAGAACGATTGGAAACAAGACCCCGAAGCTCTTGACTCCCGTTCAGATTCCGACGTCGTGCCTTACGCTCCTATTTGTATCGCACTCGATTACGGCGCGAATATAAACTGCCTCGTCGCCGGACAGCCTGACCCCGATAACGGACGTCTCAATGTAATTAAGTCGATGTTCGTAAAATATGAACGCAAGCTACCGGAGCTTATCGATGATTTCTGCCGGTATTACAGCTTTCATCAGCGTAAGCATGTCGTTTTCTACTTCGACGCTACCGCTCGCGGTTCAAATTACGCCGTCAACGATATAGATTTTCAGAAGGTCGTCGCAGACCGTTTCGCCCGTAACGGATGGTCCGTCGAGCCGGTCTATCTCGGAGCGCCGATGAAGCACAACGAAAAGCACCTCCTGATAAACCAGGGCCTCGCCGGACGAAACCGGCTCACTCCTTTTTTCAACCGCGCAAACAACGAGGATCTGATATTCGCATTGCAGGCCGCCGAAATCGAACGCGGAAGAAACGGTTTCCGTAAGGATAAATCCCGCGAGAAAAAACCGGAGTCGGAAGAGGATCTGCTCGAGAGACGAACCGATATAACCGACGCCTTCGACTCGCTGTATATCGGCTGCGAACGATTCCCTCGGGATGCATCTGCTCCTATATTTATGCCTGGGATTATGTAACATCTATGTGTCTTTTTTTATCTCACGTCTATCCGATAATTTTGCATCTGTCGGGGGGCACAGAACCCCGGAATATTTATCTTTAATTCGTTTCTAAAATGTCTCAGATAGCCTCTCTCCGTCAATTAGTCCTCGCTCTCGACGCCGAGCGTAGATCCAAAAGCGTATCACCTTCACGACTCGCCGGTATATATACCGCAATCATCGATATTATATCTAACATCGATAAAGATGTAGCCGATGAGATAATTGCGGAGTGTAATGCAAGGTTGGAGGATTTGCAAAAGGAACTTTCAAAAACCGATTCCAAGGCCAGCAGAGCGCTTACCATGGCAGGCGATAACAAGCAGTCGATAGACTCGGCGTTTAACCGTATCGATACCGCTGATTCAAAAATTGCTGAGCTGACCGCCGATATCGCCGGCTCACTCCGGAAAGTTGATTTCTCGGGGGTGGAATCGCCGGCGAACGCCCCGGCGGTCAAGGCGCAGTCGGTCGCGGAGCCTTTCACGGTGGTCTTCCTCACGACGGCGGATAAGTTCGTGGTAAAGAAGGGATCCGAATATTACACCGACTGGGCGGCATTGTCGGATTTCTATGATGACGGGAATAATATCCTCACCGATCGCCTGTTCCGCGACGCCTCCGGCTGCCTGTGGTACTACAGCCCGTCGGCCGGTAAGCTCGTCAAGTTCTCCACTTCCGAGGATCTCGCGGCAGTGAAGAAGACGGCTGATCAGGCGGCCAACGGGGTTACGGCTCTGACGGGGCGCGTCGAGGCCCTTGAGGCCGTGGAGATTCCGGAGGTCGATCTGACGCCGATAGAGGAGAGGATCGACTCTTTGGAAGGGAATTACGGGGAGAAAATATCTTTATTACAGGAGTACGTAAAGAGATTTGTGGAGTCGGAGCA
>JAIDPP010000337.1 GCA_029062725.1 Muribaculaceae bacterium
TTCCGGAGGCGGCCACCGCCGTGCACCACATCACGGATGAGGACGTGAAAGACGCGCCGACATTCCGACAAATCTCCAAGGCTCTGTTGGCCATCTTCGACGGATGCGACATAGCGGGATATAACAGCAATAAGTTTGATGTTCCTCTCCTTATCGAGGAATTCGCCCGTGCCGGACTAACCTTCGATATCTCCGGACGTAACTTCGTGGATGTTCAGAATATCTTCCATAAGATGGAGCAGCGCACCCTTGTTGCCGCTTATCGCTTCTATTGCGGCAAGGAACTTGAGGGCGCCCACTCCGCATTGGCTGACACTCGCGCCACATACGAAGTTCTCAAGAGTCAGCTTGACCGTTACGACACGCTTGAGAACGATGTAGAGAAGCTCGCTTCATTCTCACGCGCGGGCAGGGGCATCGATCTTGCAGCCCGTTTTGTCCTTGATGAAAAAGATGTGCCGATCATGAATTTCGGAAAGCATAAGGGGAAACCCGTCAAGGAGGTTTTTCGCAAGGAACCCTCCTTTTACGCGTGGATGATGCAGGGGGACTTTGCACGCAATACCAAGGATGTCGCCACACGGTTCTACAACGAAGTAAGACAAGGAAAATAAAGATGAGCAGCCTGAAAGGGAAACATATAGTATTGGGAATCACAGGAGGCATCGCGGCTTATAAGTCGGCGATGCTTCTTCGGCTCCTGATAAAGAGGGGGGCGGAGGTGCAGGTGGTGATGACTCCTGCGGCAAAAGAATTCATCACTCCCGTCACGCTTTCAGCCTTGAGCGGCAAGCCGGTAGTCAGCGAGTTTTTTACAGCTAACACCGGAGAATGGCATAGCCACGTCGATCTGGGACTATGGGCCGACCTGATGATAGTAGCCCCGGCCACCGCATCGACACTCGGAAAAATGGCCAACGGGATAGCAGACAACATGCTCGTCACCACCTATCTCTCCGCCAAGGAGCACGTGATGGTGGCGCCGGCAATGGATCTTGATATGTACGCTTCCTCATCCACACGCCGCAACCTCGCCACTCTCGCCTCCGACGGAGTTGAGATAATCGAAGCCGCCGAGGGTGAACTCGCCTCCCATCTTGTAGGGAAGGGGAGAATGGCAGAACCGGAGGAGATTGTCGCACGTGTCGATAGATTTTTCAGTCGCTCCGGAGAAATGTCCGGAATGAAGGTTGCCCTGACATTGGGTCCGACCTATGAAAAGCTTGATCCCGTAAGGTTTATAGGGAATTATTCCAGCGGAAAGATGGGGTGTGCCATCGCAGAGGAGTGTGCTTCGCGCGGAGCTGAGGTTACGGCTATCTGCGGGCCGGTCTCGGTTTACCCTTCGCATCCGAACATCAGGGTGGTGAAAGTGGAGAGTGCGGCTGAGATGCATGCAGAAGCCATGAAGGAATTTCCGTTATGCGACATCGGGATCCTGACAGCCGCGGTGGCTGATTTCCGTCCGGAGACTTGCGCGGGTCATAAGATCAAACGTGAAAACGATGAGGAGATGACCATACGCCTCGTGAGAAACCCTGATATCGCGGCCGGCGTCGGTGCCAAGAAAAAAGAGGGGCAGACCCTTGTGGGCTTCGCCCTTGAGACAGACAATGCCTTTGCCAATGCAGAGAGGAAGCTCGAGAGGAAGAACCTCGACATGATAGTGCTCAATTCATTGGCCGACAAAGGAGCCGGATTCCGCACGGATACGAATAAAGTCACGATCTTTTCCCGCGGAGGAGGGAAGCGCGAGTATCCTTTGAAAAGTAAGCGGGAGGTTGCGGCCGACATCGCCGATGCAATCGTAGAATATAGAGAAAAGAGACAAACGGATTTAGAATGAAAATCAGTAAACTGCTTTTAGGACTTGCCTTCCTCACGTTGGCTCCTGTAGCCGGAATGGCCCAGGAACTGCGCTGCAACGTGGAGGTTAATACGCAGCAGATAGAGGGAACGAACAAAAGCGTGTTCGAGTCTCTTCAGGAGGCTCTAAACACCTACATGAACGAGACAAAATTCACCACGGCAACCTTCGCGCCGAACGAGAAGATAGAATGTCGGCTTTTTCTCACGGTAGCTGAATATAATGACGACAGAATCAAGGGCGACCTTCAGGTTCAATTGTCGCGTCCGGTCTATAACAGTTCCTATACCACCACACTCTTCAACTTCCGCGATTCCAAGGTGGAATTTGACTACCGCGACGGTGACCCCTTGATATTCAATGAGAATAACGAGGAGAGCAACCTTACAGCGATTCTCGACTATTACGCCTATCTGCTTCTTGCCATAGATTTCGACAGCTTCTCGCCCAATGGCGGACAACCCTATTTCGACCGTGCGGCGGGCATCGTGCAGCAGATGCAGAGTAGCGGAGAGGTCGGCTGGCGCACGTTTGAGGATACCAAGAACCGGGCGGCGGTGCTTAGCTCCTTCACCGACGCCAATACTGCCGGCATACGCCGCCTGCTCTATAATTACCACCGCAAAGGACTCGATGAGATGGTGACGAGTCCGGATAAGGGACGCTCCGTAATCACCGAATCCCTTGACGAACTGAAGGGGGTCTATGCCAATGCACCGATGTCAGTGGCACTGTCGATCTTCAGGGATTCCAAACTGGATGAGCTCGTCAATGTGTATTCAAAGGCTCCTCAGACCGAGCGACAGACGGTCTATGACCTTCTTCAACCCATATATCCTACCGAGTCACAACGTCTTGATAAAATCAAGAATCCTGATAACTGACCTATGCTTGAGAAACTTACTATAAAGAACTACGCCCTAATCGACAGCCTTGAGCTTGATTTTCATAACGGCCTCACTATCCTTACGGGAGAGACAGGCGCGGGAAAATCGATCATGCTCGGGGCACTCTCCCTCCTCCTTGGGGGGCGCGCCGACACGAGGGTTATCTCCGACGGAGGAAGCAAATCGATAGTAGAGGCGCTCTTCAGCGACATTGATCCGGAACTTCATGAATTTTTCGACCGCAACGATCTTGAATGGAATGATGCGGAGGTGATAATCCGGCGTGAGATAGCTCAGAACGGACGCTCCCGCACCTTCATCAACGACCGTCCGGTGACTCTCGGCATTCTCTCCCAACTCGCCGAACAGCTTATCGATATCCATTCCCAACACGCCAACGCCCGGCTGAATGACCCGCAGGTACAGCTCGAGATTCTGGATGTAATGGCTGAGAACGAGGCACTCCGAAAAGATTATCTGGAGGATTTCGCAGCTTACGTGAATCTACGCAGCCGTATCCATCGCATGCGCGACAATATCGAGAAGACGCGGGAGAACAGCGAGTTCATGCGCTTCCAACTCGAGCAACTCAACAAACTAAATCCAAAGAAAGGAGAGCTGGAGCAGATAGAGGCGCGTTTCGAGCTTCTAAGTGACGCCGACGACATTAAGGAGCGGCTTTCCTCTACCGCCTCAATGTTGGGAGGATACGATGAGGGAGTGATCGACCGTCTTGGCGAAGCGCGGGGAATGATATCTGGTGTCGATCTCACCATGTTCGAACCGGATCCGAATGTGCCCGGTATTCGGGAGCGTCTCGAGCAGGTTTTCATAGAAGTGAAGGATATCTTCGAGACTGTGGAGGATTTCGCGGCCTCGATCGATTCCGACCCTGCCGCCTTAGCGAAAACCACCGAGCGCATGAACCAATATTACGATGCCGTAAAGCGTTTCCGGGTCAAGAACGCTGATGAATTAGTGGCCTTACGCGATAGACTCGCCGAAGACCTTCAAGCCATCGATCTCGGCGACAGTGAGTTGCCCGAACTTGAACGCTTGTATAAGGAGAAAGGTAAAAAACTCAAGGAACGCGCCGATCTTCTGACCGCTTCTCGTCACCGTGCCGCCGAGGATTTCTCACGTATCCTCAATGAGACGGCCCGTCCACTCGGGCTACGCAACATGGAATTCAGTGTTGGCTTCTGTGTCGGCAAACTTACCCCTCAGGGGCAGGACCGTATAGAATTCCTATGTGCTTTCAATAAGAACCAGACTCCCGGCCCCGTGGCTAAGATTGCATCCGGAGGAGAGATTTCGCGTCTGATGCTCTCCCTAAAGAAGATACTTGCATCGCGCATGAACCTCCCGACAATTATTTTCGATGAGGTTGATACGGGAGTGTCAGGGGAGATAGCCGACAAGATGGGGGATATGATGGTAGCGATGAGCCGCGATATGCAGGTAATGGCCATCACCCATCTGCCGCAGGTAGCAGCGAAGGGAAAGTCGCATTTCAAAGTGTATAAAAACGATGGAAACGGAAAAACCAACACATTTGTGCGCGCATTGACTTTTGATGAGAGGGTCCGCGAGATAGCGGGCATGATGAGCGGAAGCAATGTCTCCGAAGCAGCGCTCGGGAACGCCCGCGCGCTATTGGAAGGTAATCTTCCGGGCTGATTCCTATCCTCAAAATAAAAAGCTGAAATAATGGAAAAGAATTATATCTACGGAATACGCGCCGTTATAGAGGCAATCGAAGCGGGTAAGAATATCGACAAGGTCCTCCTCCGCCGCGACCTCAGCGGAGAACTCTCCAAGGAGCTTATGTGGAAAATCAGGGAACATGGCATAATTACCCAGAAAGTGCCGGTAGAAAAGCTGAACCGCATAACGATGAAGAACCATCAGGGTGCAATCGCACTTCTCTCTCCCGTGAGCTATCAGCGGCTGGAGAATCTCGTGCCACTGTTTTATGAGGAGGGGAGGAATCCCCTGGTGCTCGTCCTCGATGGAATTACCGATACCCGTAATTTCGGAGCGATAGGGCGCACTTGCGACTGCGCCGGAGTTGATGCCATCGTCATTCCGGAGCGCAATAGCGTGACGGTGACTCCCGATGCTATGAAGACCTCGGCGGGAGGTCTGCTCTACGTACCGGTATGCCGCGAGAGGTCAACATTTGAAGCCGTCAAGTTCCTTAAGGCCAACGGCTACCATATAGTGGGA
>JAIDPP010000338.1 GCA_029062725.1 Muribaculaceae bacterium
CTCACAGGGTCAGTTTTCAATTGACGACCGCGATTCAAGCACCCCGTACATCAAGCGTGTACGCGTAGTGTCTACAATCGTCTACTATCTGGAGGACTAATAAAAAGTGATGTGTGCAGAGCAAAAAAACACGAATTTTATTTGTAGATTAAAATAAAATGCCTACCTTTGCACCATCAAAATGGTGAAATTAGCTCAGTTGGTTAGAGCGTCGGATTGTGGTTCCGAAGGTCGTGGGTTCGATCCCCACATTTCACCCCCCATATTCCCCAACTCCCTGGAGGAGCAGTTGCTTCGGCAATTGTTCCTCCTACCTTTTTATATCCCCTACTCAAGTAGCTTTATATTTCACTCAAGTAGCCTTGAATACAGACCTCAAAAATTTTTTGATAAAAACTAAATTATTATTTTGAGTTTTTAGAGATTATTCCTACCTTTGCCCCCGATAAGTGAAAACCTCATATTCCATAATAAACTTATAGTCGCTTATGACTGCAACAGCTAACGAAAACCATCAGGAGCTGATTATCGCTATCTCACGCATTTTACTCCAGAAAGGAATGAAGGCCACAACTATGGATTCAGTGGCCGCATCGCTCTCCATGTCTAAAAGAACCCTATATGAAATCTTCGGATCGAAAAAGGAGATGATAATGAGGGTGCTCAAATATTGGCAGCAGGAACGAAGAAGAAAAATCGATACTATTTTCGCAAGTTCGGAAACGGTGATGGAGGCCATGGTCCGGACTTTCGCCGCCCATCAGAAGATGATGGAGGATGTGAATGTAGATTTCTTCCTCGATATGGACGATCATTTCCCGGAAGTACGAAAGCAGTATGACAAGCACAACATGCTTTGGATCGACAAACTAATGTATCCTATCAACCTCGGCATCGAGCAGGGAGTGTTTCGCTCCGATATCAACTATCCCATCCTACTTCACCTTATGAGGCTACAGATGGAGTCGCTCAAGAGAATGGAGGAGGTTTTCCCTCCTGACATCTCCATTACCGATGCCTTCGACACCATCTCGATCAGCTTCCTGCGCTCTATCGCCACTCAGAACGGACTCAAGGTTATAGATAACTTCTATAAGAATAATTCGGAATATCTTAATTCTTCAATTATAGAAAACCAATCATGAATTTTTTTCTAAGAATGTTGGCGCCGGCTATTCTATCTGTGTGGCCGGCCGCCGACTCTCTGGGCGCACCTGCCGACACTCTGCGCATTTCGCGTGAGAAGTGTATCGAGATCGCGCTCAACGATAACCCTTCCGTGAAAGTGGCGGATCTGGAGGTAAAGAAAACAGATTATGCCCGAAAGGAACTGGAGGGTTCCCTTTTTCCTTCGATAGATTTCTCTCTCGCATATCAGCGTTCTATCGAACTCCAGTCAATGAATATGAACATGGGCGGACAGTCAACCACAATCAAGATGGGAACCGACAACAACTGGAATACCGGTTTTTCAGCTTCGATGCCTCTGGTCAACGCCTCACTCTGGAAATCAATCCAAATCTCCGAGACCCAGATTCTCGCCGCCCTCGAAGAGGCAAGAGGATCTCGGATCGATCTCGTTAACAACATCAACAAGGCTTATTATGCGATGCTGCTTGCAATCGCCTCCCGAGATGTCATACGTCAGAATTACGATATCGCAGTAATAAATGCGGAGATCTACAGAAAGCAGTTCGAGCAAGGGACGGCTTCCGAATATGATGTGCTCCGGTCGTCGGTGCAGGTAAGCAATATCGAGCCGGAACTTCTGCAGGCCGACATAGCGATCAGACAGTGCGCATTACAGCTTAAGGTCCTTATGGGTATCGAATCGGAAACTCCTCTTTGGCCCGATATCACTCTTCGCGACATGCAGCGAGAGATGTATGGCCTTGGAGCCGGCTTTGATAAGAATATCTCCCGTAATACCTCTCTGCGCGCCCTCGATATACAGACCAGAGCCCTCGAACAGAATGTGACCCTGAAAAAATTCGCATGGATTCCGACCTTAGGGGTGCAGTTCAATATTAACTGGAATGCGATGTCGAACGGAAACGCTTTCAAAAACCAGAAATTCAACCCCTACAGCAATGTGGCTCTTGCATTGAATATCCCGATTTTTTCGGGTGGCTCTAAATATAACGCCCTCAAACAAGCTGAAGTGCAGCTTGCGGAAATGAAATTCCAAAGGGAGTATCTTGAAAGCAACCTCAATATGCAGGTTGAGCTCGCCATCGACAATATCAATAAACAGGTGCGACAGATCGCTTCAAGCGAACAAGGAGTGAAGCAAGCCAGAAAAGCTCACGAGATTATGCAGAAAAGCTTTGAAATCGGTGCGGCCACATATCTCGACTTGCGCGACAGCGAACTTGCCGACACTTCCGCTCAGCTCGCCTATCTTCAGGCCATATATAATTATCTCGTTTCGACCAGCGAACTTGACGCCCTTCTCGGAAAGGAGGGACTGAGCGCGACTGCCACCTTGAAGCAATAAACAGAAATTTATTCACAGATGAAACATAAACATATAGTTTTCGCAGCTTTATCCATGCTGCTTACTGCCCCGGCTCTCCTATCCTGCTCCGGTAAGGAGAAGAAGGAGGAGGTGCAAAAAACCGAGACGGCTCCCGTAGTGACGGTAGAGGAAGTCTCCGAACGTTCCGTCGATCAGATCGGTCAATACACCGCGACCGTGGAACCTGACCTTATCAACAACATCTCAGCCGCGGCTCCCAACCGCATCAAGAATATCTTCGTGGATGAAGGGATGAGGGTGGCCAAAGGGCAGAAACTCGTGGTGATGGATGATGTCAATACTGTGGCATATCAGACTCAGGTCGATAACGCTAAGGCCAATCTCCACAATGTCCAGATCAATTACGACCGCGCCCTCGAACTCTTCAAGATCGGCGGAGGCACAAAACAGCAGGTGGATCAGATGGAAACCCAGCTTATCAATGCAAAAAATTCACTGGCGGCCGCCGAGCGTACGCTCCGTAATGCGCAGGAGAATACTGTCCTCACGGCCCCTATCTCCGGCGTGGTGACGGCACGCAACTATGATCCGGGAGATATGACCGGAAACCTTCCCGTGCTCACTATCGCGAGAGTACAGCCGGTAAAGATCGTCATCAATGTGACCGAGAGCGAACTCTCCAGCGTCCACAAGGGGATGCCTGCCGACGTGACTTTCGATACTTACGGCGATGAGAATTTCAAAGGAACCGTCACAATGGTTGCTCCGACTGTCGATCCTGCTTCACGCACTTTCGGCGTGGAGATTACCTCTCCCAATTCAGATGACAGGATCCTCCCGGGAATGTTCGGGCGCGCCACTCTCAATCTCGGCACCAAGACGCGGGTCGTTGTGCCGGATAAAGCCGTTGTAAAACAGCAGGGCTCAGGCGACCATTACGTATATGTCTATAACCCATCCGACGCAACCGTATCCTTCAACAAGGTGGAACTCGGACGCAGACTGGGCGACGAATACGAATTGGTGAGCGGCGTCGAGCCGGGCTCCCAGGTGGTAGTGTCGGGACAGAACCGACTGGCCAACGGCAGAAAAGTAACTCTCAAAAAATAAAACGCGATGAGTCTTTACGGTTCGGCGGTAAAACGCCCAATTATGACCACCCTATGCTTTGTCACGGTGATCATCTTAGGTCTTTTCTCGCTCGCCAAACTTCCTATCGACCTCTATCCCGATATCGACACCAATTCAATCATGGTGATTACAATGTATCCGGGAGCGAGTGCCAAGGATATCGAACAGAATGTGACCAAACCTCTTGAGAACTCCCTGAACTCCGTGGAGCATCTGAAGCATATCAATTCAACGTCAAGAGAAAACACCTCCGTAATTACCCTTGAATTTGAATATGGCTACGATATCGACGTGCTCACCAATGATGTCCGTGACAAACTGGATATGGTCAAGTCGATGCTTCCTGATGATTCGGAAAATCCTATCATCTTCAAGTTCTCCACCGACATGATTCCAATCTGCCTCCTCTCCGTGGAGGCAAAGGAGAGCATGTCGGGTCTTTACAAGATTCTTGACGATGCGGTGGCGAATCCATTGGCACGTGTGGATGGTGTCGGTTCTGTCTCTATTTCCGGTGCCCCAAAACGCGAGATTCATGTTTACGTGGATCCTGCACGCCTCGATGCCTACAATATATCGGTGGAAGCCATCTCGTCGGTGATTGCAGCCGAGAACAGGAACGTCCCTGGCGGTTCGTTCGATATCGGCTCCAACACCTACGCGCTACGTGTGCAGGGCGAGTTTGACGATTCATCCCAGCTGGAAAACCTTCCCGTCGGGTCGGTCGGAGGACGGACGATTTTCCTGCGTGATGTCGCGCGTGTGGAGGACAGTCTGGAGGAACGCACCCAGCAGACCTATATCAATGGCAATCAGGGTGCGATGATCATAATCCAGAAACAGAGTGGTGCAAACTCCGTGGAGATATCCAACAAGGTGATGAAAATGCTCCCATCTCTTGAAAAGAACCTCCCTTCGGATGTGAAGATCGGAGTCATTGTGGATACGTCAGACAATATCCGCAACACCATCGCCTCTCTTGTGGAGACAGTGCTGTATGCCCTGCTTTTCGTGATGATAGTGGTGTTTTTCTTCCTCGGACGTTGGCGTGCGACCCTTATCATCGTCATTACGATTCCTGTCTCGCTGATCGCCTCGTTCATATATCTCTTCGCCACGGGCAATTCCCTGAATATCGTCTCCCTCTCAGCCCTTTCGATCTCGATCGGTATGGTGGTTGATGACGCTATCGTTGTCCTGGAGAATGTCACCACTCATATCGAACGCGGATCGGCGCCCAAACAGGCCGCGGTGCATGGAACAAACGAGGTGGCCGTTTCTGTAATAGCTTCCACCCTGACTCTTATCGCCGTGTTCTTCCCCCTCACACTTGTGACCGGTAGGACGGGTGTGCTGTTCCGACAGCTGGGAAGGATGGTGACGATTA
>JAIDPP010000339.1 GCA_029062725.1 Muribaculaceae bacterium
GGGTAAAAAGCATTATTACTACCCAATTATTTACCTATTATATATTACTGTATGATAAATCTAACTAAACCAATTTTTATCGCTGCTTTTCTTTTGACTGTAGCTCCAGGGAGTTTGGCTGAGAATAGCAACCGGTCAGGTAATCCAAGGATTACAATTATGAAACCTCGAGACAAAGGGAGTACTCGTCCCCGAGTACCATCTGCTCAGGAAGTGATCTGTAACTATATCGATGAATATGTTTATATCACCTTCTCCATACCCGAAGGTGAGTGTGAGTTCTTTCTAACCGATCTTAAGACCGGGGAATGTGTATATTCCTCATTCGACTCCGAAAATCCGGAGCCGATATATGTAGGCCATCATGAGACTGCCGAAGTAACCGTAACTACTGCAAACGACCATACCTATACCGGAAGCTGGTAGAAGCTGATAAGACCTACTTTACAAAGAAATATGATTATCAACTCTAAATCTACTTAACTTATGAAACAAGATCTGTTTAAACGTGAGTCCTCAGGTTCTGTTAGAGGAAGTCACGCACGCATCATGAGCAAGTCATTACGTGGTATTCTCCACGTGGTGATGGTTTTCGGAATCCTTATCCTCTCAGCTTGTTCTCAGCAGGAGTTGGATCCCATCGTTAACGACGTTGCTACCGGAACGTCAGCTAATTTTACCATTGCCCCGGAAGAAGCGGTAAAAAATGCTGAGAAGTATTTTGCCGCTTTGGAGGAAGGTACCCGTGGTGCTAATCGCTCTTCCTACCGGTTATCTGTGATTAAGCCAAACAAGACGCGCGCTGATAAAAACGGGAATGACCTGCCCGACTCTCTCTACTATCTTATTAACTATGATGACGATAGAGGTTTTGCACTTATGAGTGCCGATAAACGCCTGCCCGAGATGATGGCAATATCAGATGAGGGAAACCTTGATCTTAACGACACTACTTATAATGATGGCCTGGCATATTATATGAAAGCGATTTCAAACCCGACAATGCCCGGTAATGATCAGCCTACATATACTCCGATTATAAATGACGTTTATATCCAAGGGAAACCGTTACTCAGTGCCGAAGTGAGCAAATGGAGTCAGACCTCTCCATACAACAAGTATTGTCCCGTTAACCCCGATACTCATAATAATTACAAAACTGGAAATATAGCACTTGTCTTGGGTCAGATCATGTCCTATTACAAACACCCATCATCGTACGATTCCTATACTTTCAATTGGAATAATATGGTAAATGGGAAAGATAATGATGGCGTCGCTAAGTTATTGGCGTTCATAGGTAATGAATCTAATTTAGCTACTAATTATCGTATTCAGTATGAAGACATATTGTATGTCGCACGCGCTTTCTATAATTTCCGCTACTCTTATTCATGTTTTAGTCATTACTTAAACGAAGATTTCCCGTATGTGGAGTTAAGCGGTGGGCTGCTTCCAGGGGCAAAGCCTCTATTAACCTTTGGTAAGGAAGTGACGGATAATCCTCTAAAAAGCAATTACATTTGCTGGGTAATGGATCACCATCTTAAGGTTAAGGCTACTAATCCGAACGGTAGTTACTATAATAAAATATATGTTCATTGTGTCTGGGGTCGCGGAGGAAAAGGTAATGGCTATTTCTTCTACAATTTCGATAAAAATATGGGGGGAACAGCGGATTACCTTGCCCCCGACGACTCCACTGAAGAATACTCGCTTCCGACGTATGAAATAGCGTTTTACTGGAGTGATTACGAGCCTCAAAAATATTACCGCATATTTAACGTTATTTACTTAATAGGTTTTTTAATTATCTGTTGAACCAAATTTTGCATATTATGAAATACAATCTGAAGAAATGGGCAGGTCTTTCTCTTATGATGGTTCTGCTTCCGTCGATTGGATTGATGTCATGCAGCGATGACAAATCCGACGAACCGATCAATAAGGCTCAGTCGAGTATCAAGTTTGTAACTGAGGACTATGGAACGGATTTTGGTGATGAGGTTGAATCGGTGGCTCTATATGTTTTTGATGATAAGGGCCTCTTCGTAAAGGTGTTCGAGGATTCCGGCGACCGACTCTCGAAAGAAGGATACACACTTTCAATCGACGGCCTAAAGCCGGGAACTTATTCCTGCGTGGCATGGTGCGGTCTGAAGAATGATGACGACAGAAAGGCGGATTTCACGGTCAGCGATATGAAGGAAGGTGTCAGCACACGCAGCGACCTCCTCTGCCGGATGGCGGTAAAGAGTGTGGACGGTGAGGATCAGTGTTCAGCAGACCTTAACGACCTCTTCTTTGGCTCCCTTGAAGGGATGGTCATTTCCGATAAGAATGATGCGGAAGCTCCCCTATATACGGTCAACCTGATTCAGGACACCAAGGAGGTGGAAGTCATTCTTACCGATGTGCCCGACATTACCTCCCTCAATGCCGCCGACTACACTTTCACCTATACCGACAACAACGCCGTTCTCGGCTATGACAACTGTCCGGTAGGAGAGAGCAAGGTGGTCTATCTCCCTTATTCCGTAGAGGAGAAGAAACTTGACGGAGATAAGGAGAACTCGGTAGTTGCCAAATTTAAGGTAAACCGTCTCATGACTGATTCCGAAGGAATTATTGTAGTAACCGACAACAGAAGTCAGGATAAGATGATTGCAAGAATCCCGTTGGTTGACATCATTCTGAGTCGTACCCAATATAAACATCCCGTCAGCGGCCTCCAAATTTGGGAGCAAGATGTTCTGGACCTTTATAATGAGTTTTCCCTTAAATTATATTACGACGATTTCAAGAATTGATTCATGCAGTCTGTAACAATGATATGAATTATCCCGAGGGGATGCGTCGGCAAGGCGCGTCCCCTCTTTGTTCCTTATCATCTTTTGCTCAATTCAGAACGGTAAGTATTTTATTTTTCAATCTATTTTAAACCTTCGCCACTGCGCTTTTCAAACAAGAAATCCGAATTTTTTGCTATATTTGCAATCTATTTTCTCCTTAGCCCATGAAAATCGCCGAGATCTGGAATAAAAAAAAGAAGGATATACCTGCCGTGCTGCTCTTTATCGGAGTGTCGGCAGCCCTTATCCTCACCAGCATCTGGGCTTATCGGGAATTCCGCAATTCGCCCCCATACGTCGATGCGGAAAGATACCCGATAAAGGGGATCGATGTTTCGCGCCACAACGGGATGATGAATCTTGACGCCGCCGCCGACGACGGCATCTCCTTCATTTTCATCAAGGCATCTGAAGGAGAATCCCATAAGGATGAGAACTTCCACATCAATTATGAAAAGGCCGGTCACGCCGGACTCAAACGAGGCGCATACCATTTCTTCAGATTCGACAAGGACGGCATATCCCAGGCCCAGAACTTCTCGCGCACAATCGGCGACCGCAAGCTCGAACTCGGAGTGGCAATCGACATCGAAGACAGCGGTAATGCCCGGGGTGTCCCCCTCGATTCAATAATGATCCGGCTGACAGATATGGTCGATTACCTGATACTCAAAGGATACCGCGTGATGTTCTATACCAACAGGTCTGGATATGAGAAATATCTGATGAATTCCTACGCCGGAATGCCTCTATGGATATGCTCCTTCTCCTCGACCCCCTTCGATGCCGACTGGACATTCTGGCAATACGACCATCACGGACGCGTAAAAGGAATCCCCTCGGAGGTCGATCTTAACGTTTTCGTCGGCTCTCGCCAAGACTGGGAACAGATACAATAACCTCTCCCTTAAATCCGTTATATCTACGTGAAAAATTATACTTATCGATACATAGCCCCAATACTTGCTTTCTGGGCATTAATGTTTACTCTGAACGCACACGCTCTCCCCTCCGGCTTCTTCGCTGAAAATTCAGTTCTGGCCGCCGGCAAATGGGTCAAGGTGTCAGTGCCCTCCACCGGTATGTGCCTCATACCGGCAGCCCGTTTGCGCGAAATGGGTTTCAACGATATATCCAAGGTCAACGTCTATGGAACGGGAGGACGCATGCTTCCCGAATACCTCAACGAGACCATCACCGACGACCTCCCCCTCCTCCCCTCTATAAAGGGCGAGAAAGGAATAATCTTCTTCGCCACAGGCGTCGAATCCTGGGAGAAGGGCGCCGACGTCCCCTATACCCATACGCTGAACCCTTACGACACCAACAGCTACTATTTCCTCTCCGACCGCGAACCGGAAACCTCCGCGCCGTTCCTCTCTTCCGAGGCTCCCGGAGCTGATACGGAGCCCTTGACCGTGTTCACCGACCGCCTCCTGCATGAGGTAGAGAAGGTGAACCCGGCGGATTCGGGACGCACCCTTTTCGGCGAGGATTTCCGTTCCTCCCGATCCATCTCCTTCCCCTTCACACTGACCGGAAACACCGGCGCACCCGCCACAGTGAAGGTCCGCTTCGGAGCCAAAGCCTCATCGGAATCATCCATCATTATCTCCGCCAACGGCTCCCGCCTTCCCGCCACCAATTCCGATCAGATAAAGGCCAGCATCGGCACATCGGAGTTCTGCAAGATGATCAATTCGGTGAAGAGTATAGAAAATCCCGCCGACAAGATGAATATCGAGATCAGCTACACCGCCTCGGGTGCGGTCTCCTTCGCGCGTCTCGACTATATAGAGCTTTTCTATGAGCGCGAACTTGCTCTCGAAAACGGCTCACTCCTTTTCCACTTCTCTCTCGACGAGCCCCGTACGGCCCTCATAAAGGGAGCAACGGCCTCCACCCGCATCTGGGACGTGACAGATCCCTCCGCTCCCAAGGAGATGAAAGCAGACCACTCGGCCGCCGGAGCAAGAATCGCCGTCGGAAAAGGCTACAGGGAATATGTTGCCTTCGACCCCGATCGCGTCGCAGCTCCTGCGGTGACATGGGAGAATGTGGCCAACCAGAATATACATGCCCTGGAGATTCCCGACATGCTGATCATCTCCTACGACACCTATATGGAGGGTGCCCGCCGTATCGCCGCCCTGCATGAGCAGCACGACGGAATGAAGGTCACCATCCTGAGACCCGAGGATATCTATAACGAATTTTCCGGAGGCTCCGTGGAAGTCACCGCCTTCCGGCGCCTTCTCAAGATGTGGCACGACCGGGGCAACGGCAGCGGTGTCCGCTACTGCCTACTGATGGGACGTCCCCATTTCGACAACAGGATGCTGACCGAGGAGAGCCGTAACCTTGGCTATCGCCCTCTGCCGATATGGCAGGAACCGCGCCTCTTCACCGAGACGGGCTCCTACTCGATGGACGCCTATATCGCGATGCTCGACGACTCAAATCCCGGCTTCAACTTCTCCTCCGCACGGCTCCATACGGCGGTAGGACGGCTGCCGGTGCGCTCAGCCGAAGAGGCCGAGCAGATGGCTGCGAAAATAGAGAAGTATGTCCTGAATCCCGACTACGGAGCATGGCGCAACAGGATGCTGATAGTGGCCGATGACATCGACGATGCCGGAATGGCGGATGTGAAACCCGCATCCCTCAGCGCTTTCTTCGACCAGTCGCAGGCCATATATGAGATCCTGAAAAATTCCGAGAACGGAAAGAGATATATCTTCGAGCGTATCTTCCTCGATGCCTTCAAGCTCGAATATACAAATATCGGCGCTTCCTATCCTACGGCGAAGTCGAAGCTCCTCTCAACCCTCAACGACGGAGTGGTATATACCAATTATCTGGGTCATGCCAACCCTCGCAGCTGGACCCACGAGGGGGTGCTCGACTGGGATGATATCAACAGTTTTTCGAACCGCAACCTGACCTTCCTTTTCGGAGGCACATGCGAATTCGCACGCTGGGATACAAATGAGCTTACAGGTGGGGAGATAATGGTGCTCAACCCTAACGCCGGCGCGATCGCGATGGTTATCGCAACCCGCACCGTCTATATCACCCAGAACTTCCAGCTCAACCGGGCGATGGCTCCCTACCTGTTGATGAAGAACGAGCGTGGAGAACCGGCAAGGATGGGAGATTTCTACCTCCGTGGAATGAACGATCTCAACGACTCCAACAAACTCCGCTACGCTTTCATTGGAGATCCCGCGATCACTTTCCCGCTGCCCGTCAACACGGTGGAGGTCACCTCCATCGGAGAGACTGATATGGAAGCCGATCCTGAGGTGATGCCCGAGATTCAGGCTCTGGGGCGAGTAGAGGTGAAAGGCACGGTAAACACTCCGGACGGCAACGTCGATGAGGAGTTTAACGGCTTTATCGACCTTATTCTTTTCGACGCAGAGAAGCCCATATCGACCGCAAATACCGGGAAAGGGCTCGATCGAGTGTATAACGACCGGAAAACACGTCTCACCAACGCTTCGGCTCGCGTTGAAAACGGTCGCTGGAGCGCACGTCTCCTGCTTCCCTCCCAGATAGAGAACAACTATTCCCCGGCCCTCATATCCGCCTACGCATGGAATGAGAAGGACGGCCGCGAGGCCCACGGAATGACAGAGCGTCTCTACGTCTATGGCTATGACGATGAGGCCGAACCGGATACCAAAGCTCCGGAGATCGAGAGTTTCTATCTCAATTCCCCGGCTTTTGCCAACGGAAACGTGGTCAATTCCTCCCCTATCGTATTCGCCACCCTCTCCGATGAATCAGGCATAAATATCTCGGATGCGGGAATCGGACAGCAAATGCTGCTCACCCTCGACGGCTCGACGCATTTCACCGACATCAACGGCTTCTTCACCGTCGATATGTCGCGCGAGGGCGCCGGCTCCATCTGTTACCCGCTCGAGGATATCGAGCCGGGAAAGCATACGCTGACACTCTCCGTATGGGATAACGCCGGCAATTCCGCAAAGGCGGAGCTGGAGTTTAATGTGGGCGCGGCCGTTGATCCGGTGATAACCGATCTCTCGACCAATGTCAACCCCGCTTCGACAAGCGTGGTATTCTCGGTCACTGTGGATCGCCCCAACAGCAACCTCGACTGCAACCTCGAAGTGTTCGACCTGGGCGGCCGCCGGGTATGGAGCAGGGAGCAGAACGTCACCACCGACATGCAGAGCGTCGTTACCACCACATGGAATCTTTGCGACGCCGGAGGCGTGCGCGTGCCACGCGGGATATATATCTACCGCGCGACTGTGAAGACTCCCGAGGGGACATACTCCTCGAAAAGCCGTAAACTCGCTGTCACGGCCCAATGACAACAGCAGAATCAGCAAATCTGACGACAATGAACCAGATCAGCAGCATAATCCTCCCCGAACCGACCCTGCGGCGTCTGCCGTGGTATCTCGCATACGTCGAGATTCTTCAGAAAATGCGCATTGAGTTCGTATCTTCCACCCAGATATCGCGTGCCCTGAGCGTCGATGCCTCCCAGATAGCCAAGGATCTTTCCTTCCTCAATATAAAAGGGAAGACACGGATCGGGTATGAGGTGAATACCCTGGGGGAGACACTTGCCGATTTCCTCGGATTTTCCCGAAGCCATAAGGCTTACATGATCGGCTGCGGAAGTCTCGGAGAGGCCCTGATCCGCGATTCCGGCCTCTCCAAATACGGATTGGAGATCATTGCGGGATTCGACATCGATCCCGCTGCCGTAGGGCGTCAGGATCTGGGAGTGCCTATTTATCATATCGACCGTATATATGAGATAATGGAAAAGAATCCGGCCTCCATCGGGATTCTGGCCGTGCCGTCGGAGGTGGCTCAGGAGTCGGCCGACATCGCGATAGGAGCCGGAGTAAAGGCCATCTGGAATTTCACCCCATACAGGGTGAAGGTTGCAGAGGGGATAGTTATGGCCAATACATCCATCTATGCCCATCTCGCCCTTATCTTCAACCGCCTAAACTCAATTGACCGATGAAAACAATCGCCTTGCTAACCTCCCCCTCGGAGCAGCCGGACCTTACGATGCCAGTAATGCCGACACTCTCCTTCCCGGATTCAGCTATCGTCAGGAACGGCAATCCGGTCTTTCTTCCTGATTTCGATTCCGAGTTTACGGCAATCCCTTATCTTGCGGTGAAGATCAACCGGCTCGGGAAATCGATCGCGCCAAAATTTGCCGAAAGATATTACAGCGAGGTGACGTGCGTCATGGTGCTGACAGCGCTTAATCTCCTCCAGACACTCCGGGAGGCCGGGCTTCCCTGGAACGCCGCCGTCGGTTTCGACAAATCCCTGACAGTCGGTGATTTCTTTGACCGGGACCTTCTCGGTCCCGACAGCACGTTTGATCTCCGTTACCGGACCGTCGGCCGACACGGCGAGGTGGAGGAGCAACCCGGCATCTCCTTCCCCATCCCCTCCCGTGAGGAGATAGCTGACTGCATCAATGAGGTGAGCCGATATAACTCCCTGAAAATGGGGGATTACATACTTGTCCCTATGTCGAACTATTCCGTTGCCGTAGAGATCGACACTCTGGTGACGGTGGATTTCGACGGGAAGCAGATCTTGAAAATGCCGGTCAAATAACCCCTTCCTGATTGTTAAAACCCTAAAACAAAATGTTTTCCTAACCTTGCATCCTAATGACTTCAAATAGATTTTTCCAGCGATATCTACCTCTCCTTCTCCTTCCGGCTTCCGCCCTCCTTTCCACGCCGGAGTCCCACGCCACCGTGGATTTCCGACCCTCCTCGGTGCTTTCCACCGGGAAATGGGTAAAAGTGCGCGTCTCGGAGACCGGAGTCCATGAAATAAGTTATGACACTCTCCGGAAAATGGGTTTTTCCGACCCGGAGAAAGTCGGTGTGTATGGCAAAGGGGGGACTGCCCTCCCGATCTCTTTCCATGACGGCGCGACACGTCTGGTTTTCGATGATCTCGACGCCGTGCCGTTGATCCATGATTCCGGCCGAATCCTTTTTTACGGCCGTAGCACGGAGGAGATCAAGTTCCGGCCGACCGCTTCGCAGTTCGAGCGCGTGAGCAAAAATATCTATTCCACAGACGGCACATACTTCCTCTCCGATTCCGCCTCTCCGCTCTTGATGGAAAAAGAGGGGATGGATCCTGGCAATCTGCGCAAATATTCTTCCGGCTACGATTATGAGTTTCACGAAGAAGACCTTTATCAGAATAACACTCGCTCGGGACAGCTTTTCTGGGGGGAGAGTCTGCTGACTAACCCCGATAACCTCGTATGGAAATATTCGCTACCCTATCTCGATGTGGCAGGGAAGGCGAAATTTGAATGTAAGGTCTATGCGGCCGACAAATCCACCGGAACATTCTCTTACGGAATAAAGGAGGCCACCTCCGGCAACCGCGACTTTGCCGTGAAGCATCCGGTCTCGGCGGGAGGTGACAAGGTGAACCCGGAGTATGTCCACATGAACACTCCCGTACTCTCCCTCTCTGTTCCGACAAAAGAGATTTCCATCTATACCACCCTTGATGCCGGATCGGGGGATTTCATCAACCTCGACTACTGGCTGCTTACCTATCCCAAGAAACTCCCCGACCTCTCTCTCCCCGGCAAGGGGCAGGAACGGCTGTCGGTGAAGGTGACAGGAACGCGCCCCGGCTACTTCACGATTCCCGGGGGGGAGGACATGGCCATAATGGATGTGACGGACCCGAAACACCCCGTGCTGCTCTATTCTGAAACAATCGGAGATGACACCCGATTCACTTTCCCATACGCCGGCAGTTACAAGGACTTCATCTTTCTCAAACCCTCCGCCCGACAGATCGAGATTACCGGCTTTGAACCTGTGTCCAACTCCGACCTCCATGCGCGCGCCGCAGAAGGTCCGGATTTTGTAATCATCACCGTTCCCTCATTGCGCGGCTTTTCCGAACGTCTCGCCGACCTTCACCGCAAATATGACGGAATCGACGTGATGGTCGCCACCACAGATGAGGTGTATAATGAGTTTTCCGGAGGTTCGCCCGACCCTATGGCCTACCGAGGTCTTATGAAAATGGCCTACGAAGCCTCCGGAGGCAGAATGAAGAACCTTCTGCTCGTCGGGAAAGTATATGGCAATTTCACCGAGATATGCCGCCGGGGCGAAGACAGGGAATACATCATCGGTTTCCAGGAGAACAAGGTCAACGACAACACCCATGCCGCCAACATGATGGATTTCTACGGCATAGCCGACGACTTCACCTATTCCACCCTTCAGAACAACCGGATAGATGTCGGTGTGGGTCTTCTCCCCCTCTTCAACGACCGGGAAGCCGACGCTTATCTACGCAAGGTAGAGCGCTATCTCGCCGACAACGACAGGGCATTCATGGTCAACGAGTTCCTTTCCATCGGAGGGACGGGCGATAACCATACCCACGACCGTCAGGCCGTGGAGCTGGCTGAATACGCCGACCTGTATGCCCCTCTGAATCAGGCGGCGACTTATCTCGCCATAGACGCTTTTGGGGAAAAGGAGTCGAAACGCAAGATATTCTCAGACCTGCACCGTGGAAAAATGATCACGTTCTATACCGGCCACGGAACATGGTTCGGTATCGAGTCAACAAAGGATGTATGCAAGGTAAGGGATATCCCATCCTTCAAAAACGAGAAAAACGGATTTATGATAATTCTCGGCTGCGACCTCTCCGATACCGACAACGCCCGCAAAGGATTCGGCGAACAGATCGTGACCGATACTGAATATGGTATGTTAGGTTGCATGATGTCAACCCGCACCGTCTGGTCGGGACAGAACTTCGAACTCGGCAAGCTGATCTCGGAGGCCTTCTACGCTGAGGCCGAAAAGATCCCCGACAGCACAGGAACCTCACTTGTCTCAAAATACCGCGACAAGACCCCGACTTTCGGAGAAATCTATTCCGATGCGAAGACCAAATCCAACTATAGCAATTCCCTTAACTACAATTATATCGGGGATCCGGCTCTGAAAGTGTATGTCCCTCTGCGCGGAATCAGCAGCAACCTCGACGGAAAGACGGCAGCTCCCGGAGGAAGACTCCGGTTCTCCGGATCAGTGCTCGACCGTGATATAATCCGCCTTGACAATTCGCTCAACAACGGCTCCGACAACCTGACACACGACAACACCTTCAACGGAAAAATCGTGGCGAAGGTGTTCTCCCCGCTCCGCACCATGATCTCCGCCGACTATATCACACACTCCAAAGATAACGGGGGCAAGGAACTTGAGCTGCCTGAGCCGGAAATACGTCTCGGGGATTTCACCACGGAGGTGAAGAATGGTGAATATACGTTCGACTTCCAGCTTCCCGCCTCGGCTGCGGAATATGCCGGCGAGGACCTCCGGATTCTTCTGAGCGCCTTCGACCCGGAAAAGGATCTGGCGGCTTCAGGTTCTTTCTCCGTAACCCTTGCGGGCTCCCCCGCTCCTGCCGACAAGGATATGATCGCTCCTGCCATTAATGCCGTTGTCGAGGATTCCGACCGTATGATCAACGTCACCGTATCGGATGCAGGGGGGGTGATGAAAGCCGCCGTAGCAATGGCTATCGACGGAAAAGCCTGTCAGCAACTCTGTCTTAACCCGGACAACGAGGTCAGCTCGACTCTGGATTTCACCCTTTTTACCGATGCGTTCTCAATCGGAGACCACATTCTCACTGTCGAGGCTTCGGATGTGGCCGGGAACCATTCGGAAAAAAGCTACACATTCAACGTCAGCGCGACCGCCGCTCCGCTCACTATCGTGGCCGACCGTAAAGTAGCCGCCGGAGAAATCCTCTTCTCCTCCCCGGACGCACCTAAAGGTGCTTCGCTGACAATCCGCGACCATAATGGCGAGACCGTTTTCACTACCCTTCTCGAGAAGGGAGGTTACCGTTGGAACTGTACCGGAACCGACGGCCGTACCGTCCCCGAGGGTCTGTACCGGGCCTCTATATCGGCCGCCGGAGATGACGCCTCCAGACTCTTTACCGACTCCTATCCTTTCGCCGTAATGCGTTAGGGAGGGTGTGTCATAACGGCCCGTCCGGGTCGTTGGTTGAGATTTCGGCGTCGGTCACATACGTGAGTATGCTCCCGGCAGCCTCAATCTCAACCGCCTACCGTCCGAACCATTCTGACATCACCCTCGCCATCCGGACAAAAAAATTACGGTGTGTCAAAATCCTGAATCTTGACACACCGTCTTACAGATAATGATTAATTGCATCGGCCTCTTTTCACCGCGAAGGAGGCCGATGCAATATTTAAGGCGATTTTAAGTTATCTTTATATGCGGACTCATGGAAAACAAGCTATCTTACACCTTAACCCGGATCCGCTTCTGACAATGATGATGAAACGCAACCATTCTATATTCGCCACCCTCCTCTTTTTCCTGACCCTACTCGGCGTCTCCATGACAGTCCGCGCGGAGAATGAAATCAAGGACAACGAGTTCAACCCCGTCAACACCGGTGTGACAACCCTCTCGATCGCTCCCGATGCGCGAGGAAGCTCGCTTGGAAATCTCGGGGCAGCCACCGATCCGGATATGAACAGTCAGTTCTGGAATCCCTCCAAATATGCATTCGGCTACTCGCAGGGAGGCCTCTCCCTCTCATATACACCCTGGCTCCGTAAGATCGTAAACGATATCTTTCTGGCAAATCTCGCGGGCTATTGGAAATTGGGAAGCGGCGACAATCAGGCTCTCAGCGCCTCGCTGCGATATTTCTCTCTCGGCGAGGTAACCACCGGAGGCGACATTGACGGAGGGACAGCCGCAATGACAATCAACCCTTACGAGTTTGCCATAGACCTCGGATATTCGCGCAAGCTGTCGGAGAAATTCTCGATGGGAGTCGTGCTCCGCTATATTCTCTCAGATCTCTCCTACAACAATACATATACGGGGGAGAGCAATACCGCGGCTTCGGCCTTTTCTGTCGATCTCTCAGGATATTTCGTGACATATCCGATGATCGGGCGTAACGAATGTCAGTTCTCTTGGGGTTTCGACTTATCCAATATCGGTACTAAGGTCAGCTATGATCATGGCGCCAACAACGCCTTCCTGCCGACCAATTTCCGCATCGGCGCCAACTTCATGTTTCCTCTCGCCGACTACAACACCCTCTCCTTCGGACTCGACCTGAACAAGCTCCTTGTTCCGACCAAACCTCGTGCCAAGGACTACGATATGGCCACGGCAGAAGGACAGGCCGAATATCAGGACGCTCTCGACAAATGGGAATCGATGTCGCCAATCACCGGTATATTCAAGAGCTTCACTGATGCGCCCGGAGGGTTCAAGGAGGAGTTGCAGGAGATCAACCTCTCCGTCGGCGCCGAATATGCCTACAACCAGCAGTTCTTCGCCCGCCTCGGCTACAACTACGAGCATCCCAACAAAGGAGGACGCTCCTACTTCGCATTCGGAGCCGGTTTCTCGCTGAATGTGGTGCAGCTCGACGCCTCCTACATGCTGGCCACCGCCCAAAGCTCACCTCTCGACCAGACCCTCCGCTTCACCCTGACTTTCGATATGGACGGTCTGCGCGACCTGTTGGGCAAACGACGCAGATAACGTATTGGAGTTTTTATAATTCAGGATTATGATTCGTATCGGACAAGGATATGACGTGCATGCTCTCGTCGAAGGGCGCGACCTATGGCTTTGCGGAATAAAAATTGACCATGAGAAAGGTCTTCTCGGACATAGTGATGCAGATGTGGCGATCCATGCCCTCTGCGATGCGCTCCTCGGGGCCCTCGCGTTAGGCGATATCGGGAAGCATTTCCCGGATTCCGACCCCGCATATAAGGGGATAGACAGCAAGAAACTCCTCGCTAACGTCTGCCGCCTCGTGGAGGAGAAGGGCTACAGGATGGGAAACTGCGATATCACCATCTGCGCCGAGCGACCTAAACTGCGTCCTTATATAGACCTTATGCGTCAGACACTTGCAGGAGTTATCAACACCCCTGTAGATAACATTTCCGTCAAAGCCACCACTACGGAGCGACTCGGCTTCACAGGACGCATGGAGGGTATATCGGCCACGGCCGTAGCACTTCTGATCCCCTCCAATACATGAATCCACACTTTCTCGCATGACAGATTTCGCGTTTCATATCATTGTCATAGCGGCACTGGCCGTCGGAACCATAAAAGGATTCCGCGACAAACTGACTTCCCAAGTCCCCTCGGCCTTGGGAATTACTTTCGGTATCTTATGCTCCTATCTCTTCCGCTTACCAGTCGAGGAATACGTGGCCTCCACTCTGGTCGCCGAGACCGGACACGTGGAGGGAGGGTTTATTATAAGCAACATCTCCTGCACCCTTATTTTCATCATCACCTACGCTATCTTCTTTTTCTGTACTTACGTCTTGAAGTTCTTCTTCCGCATGATCGAGACCGGAATGCTCGACAGTATAGCGGGAGCTATTTTCGGGGTGGCCCGCGCCGCGCTTTTCGTCTCCATGAGCTATAATCTCTTCCTCTCCCTCTTCCCCGACTCGCGCCTGCTCGACTACGCCATGCACGACGATGGCGACATCGTCCATGAAGTGATGCTCCTCTCACCCTTCCTCCTGGGCAGCGAAAGCGTGGATGAACTCGCCCATAAGGTGCAGCTCGATAAAGCCAGATACATCTCCTGAACTTCGTTGAGCCTGCCTGTATTTTATCGATTGTTTTTTCCGGATGGCGAGGGTGCTGTCAGAATGGTTCGGATGGTAGGCGGTTGAGTTTGAGGCTGGCGGGAGCATACTCACGTATGTGACCGAAGCCTCAATCTCAACCAACGACCCAGACGGACTGTTATGACATACCCTGCTTTTTTTCAACTTCCTTTTTCCCAAAATTGTTTATACTATGCGAAATTATGAGTAATTTTGCATATAGGCCGCCACGACATCAAAAATGATTGTCCGGGCTGCTTCAGTTTAAAGATCGTTAATAAGGGTAAACAGCTTATCAAGCAGCTGGCAAGGAGTTAGGAACGGATAAACGCGTGTCTTAGCGTTCACTATTCTTTCATCTGCTTCCCGAGCATGTGCCGATTAATTATTAGTAGCCACTTATGTTAAAAGTCAAAGACTTACACGCGGAAATAAACGGGAAGGAAATTCTGAAGGGTATCAATCTCGAGGTGAATCCCGGCGAAGTTCATGCCATTATGGGTCCGAACGGATCGGGCAAATCAACCCTATCCATGGTGTTGGCCGGAAACCCGGCTTATACCCCGACCGGAGGAACGGTCGAATTCTATGGCAAAGATCTCCTCTCCATGCCTCCCGAAGTTAGAAGCCATGAGGGTCTCTTTCTCGGTTTTCAGTATCCGGTGGAGATTCCGGGGGTTTCGATGGTGAATTTCATGCGTGCCGCTGTCAACGCCAAACGTGCGTATTTCAACCAGCCGCCGATGACAGCCACCGAATTTCTGAAAATGATGCGCGAGAAACGCGCCGTAGTGGAACTCGATAATAAACTCGCCTCCCGTTCCGTGAACGAGGGATTCTCCGGAGGCGAGAAGAAACGAAACGAGATTTTCCAGATGGCTGTCCTCGAGCCCAAACTATCGATCCTCGATGAAACAGATTCCGGCCTTGATATCGATGCCCTGCGCATTGTGGCCGAAGGAGTCAACAAACTCAAGACCGATAACAACGCTACAATAGTAATCACCCATTACCAGCGTCTGCTCGACTATATCAAGCCCGATTTCGTCCATATCCTGTACAAGGGGAAGATCGTCATGACCGGAGGTCCCGAACTCGCTCTCGATCTCGAGGAGCGCGGCTACGACTGGATTAAACAACAGGCAGACAAGGAGGACTGACGGAATGAGCGCTTTGAAACAATATCTCGACCTCTATCGGGAGCACCGCGACCTGATAGACTCACACAGCGCCGAGGCAATCAACAGCCGCAGGCAAGAGGCGTTCGACGTGCTGACGGACGCCCGGCTCCCAAAAGCCGGAAGCGACAATTATGAGAACTGCGACATGGAGGCGCTTCTTGCTCCCGATTACGGCCTCAATATAGCCAGATTAGATATCGATGTCAATCCCCACGCCACATTCCATTGCGATGTGCCGAAAGTGACTGCCCATCCCTTCATGGTCATAAACGATACCTATGCCCCTTATACTGATTCTCTTCCCGAAGGAGTGGAGGCCGGCAGCCTGAAAGAACTCGCCGGGAAGGACCCGGACCTTTTCAACCGGTTCTACGGGCAGGCGGCCGACATGCGCAACCCGGCCGTGGCTCTCGACACGATGCTGGTGCAGGATGGTTTCTACCTCCGCATCAAAAAGGGCACCAAGGTTGAAAAGCCGCTACAGCTCGTCAATATCCTTCAGAACGGTATGCCGCTCATGGCCGTGCGCCGCGTGCTCGTCATTGTCGAGGAGAACGCGGAGGGGCGCCTTCTGGTCTGCGACCATACCCAGAATCCGGAGGTCGATTTCCTCGCTCTCGAGACAGTGGAGATATTCACGGCCCGGAACGCCTCCTTCGACTTCTATAATCTGGAAGAGTCCACCACCCGCACACACCGCATTTCGGCACTATATCTTAATCAGGAAGCCGGTAGCCGGGCTGTCATCGACGGCATCACGCTCTTCAACGGCACGACACGCAACGAGTATTATTGCCGTTTCAGGGGGGAAGATGCCAGTCTGCGACTTCTCGGAATGGGAATCGAGGATGAGGAGCGTAGCGTCTCGACCTATACCCATGTCAGCCATGATGTGCCGCGCTGCAAGACCGACGAGCTCTTCAAGTATTCGGTAGATGACAATTCCAGGGCCGCATTTACGGGACGTATTTATGTGGCGGAAGGCGCTGTAATGACCGAGGCCTATCAATCCAACCGAAATCTTGTCGGAAGCGACACGGCGCGCATGGAGAGCAAACCTGAACTGGAAATATATAACGATGACGTGAAATGCTCCCACGGCACGGCTATCGGACAGCTCGATCCGCTACAGATGTTCTATATGCGGACCCGCGGCCTTGACGAACCGACGGCTCGCCTACTGCTCAAACAGGCATTCATGGCGGATGTGATCGATGCCGTGCGCGTAGAGACGCTACGCGACCGTCTGCGTCTTCTCGTGGAAAGACGCTTCGCGGGCGCAACCTCCGCCTGCGCGTCGTGCGCCGGATGCAAAAACAGCGAGGAATGATGACCAACGAAAACATTGAGAAGATCCGCCGGCAGTTTCCTGTCCTTTCCCGCAGGATCGGGGAGAAGGACTTGATATATCTTGACAACACGGCTACCTCCCAGACACCCTCCACGGTGGTCAGGGAGATCGAGTTCCTATATGACAACAGCAAAGCGAATGTCCATCGTGGAGTCCATACCCTCTCGCAGGAGGCTACCGACCGTCAGGAGCATACACGCCGACGGGTGCAGGGTTGGATCAATGCCGCGGAGTTTGAGGAGATTATCTTCACCCGGGGCACTACCGAGGCCATAAATCTCGTGGCCTCCTCTTTCGGCGACCGCTTCAGGGATGGCGATGAGATCATCCTCACCGTCATGGAGCATCATGCCAACATCGTGCCCTGGCAGCTTCTTCAGCGCCACAAAGATATAAAGCTGAGGGTAGTGGAGATCAACGACCGGGGAGAGCTGGATCTCGAACAATACCGATCCCTTTTCAATGAACACACCGTAATGGCCTCCTTCACGCATATCAGCAACGTGTTGGGGACGGTCAATCCGGTAAAGGAGATGACCCGCATTGCCCATGAACATGGGGTGCCGGTGCTGGTAGATGGTGCCCAGGCAGTGCCGCATCTGCGTCCTGACGTGCAGCAGATCGGATGCGATTTCTATGTCTTCTCCTCCCATAAGATGTATGGTCCGACCGGTGTCGGAATCCTTTACGGACGCCGGGAACTGCTTGAATCCATGCCGCCATATCAGGGAGGAGGAGAGATGATAAAGCATGTTTCATTCAGCCATACCACTTTCGCCGAGCTCCCCTTCAAGTTTGAGGCCGGAACGCCGGATTTCATAGACATAGCGGCTTTCTCAAAGGCTTTCGATTTTCTGGAGGAGACCGGTATGGATATGATAAGCATGCATGAAAAGCAGCTTTTGGATTATACCACGCGACGTCTGCTCGATATCCCCGGGATAAAGATCTACGGCTCGGCTCCCGACAAGGCGGCGGTAATCTCCTTCAATATCGGGGAGGCCCATAATTACGATGTAGGTTTTCTGCTTGACAAGATGGGAGTCGCCGTCCGGACGGGGCATCACTGCGCCCAGCCCCTTATGGAACGCCTCGGAGTGCCGGGCACTGTCAGAGCATCCTTCGCCGTCTATAACACTTTTGACGAGGCCGACCGGTTTATCGACGCCCTAAGGCGTATCGCCCCGATGCTGATGTAGTATAATTATAGGCGGTGTGTCAAAATTCAGGATTTTGACACACCGCCTATAATTTTTTATCCGGATGGCGAGGGTGCTGTCAGAATGGTTCGGATGGTCGTTATGACACACCCTCATCTTGACTCACGATTAGTTACGCATACGGTCATCAACGGCTGTGAGGGCGGCTTTAGCACCTTCTCCCATCGCAATTACAATCTGTTTGTAAGGAACTTCGGTAACATCACCGGCCGCATAAACATTTCTGACAGAGGTGCGTCCCTTACCGTCGGTCTCAATCTCCTTGCGGCTGTTCATCGCGACCTCACCCTCGAACACCTGTGAATTGGGAGTAAGCCCGATCTGAACGAAAACTCCCGAAACAGGATATTCCTTCTCTTCACCTGAGATACGGTCCTTGGCGACGACTCCGGTCACATTTCTGCCGTCGCCTTTCACTTCAGTCAGGGAGGTGGAAAGATGGACTTCAACATTGTCAAACTCCTTCAGTTTTTTCTGTAAAACCTCATCAGCCCTCAACGTATCCATAAATTCAAATACATCAACATGCGTGCAGATACCGGCGAGATCGATGGCGGCTTCAATCCCGGAATTTCCACCGCCGACCACCGCTACGCGCTTGCCACGATAGAATGGACCGTCGCAATGGGTGCAGAACGCCACTCCCTTTCCAAGATAGTCAGCCTCTCCGGGAATATCAAGCTTTCTCCATGCCGCGCCCGTAGCTATGACCACCTGGTGAGACTCAAACGTCTCACCGCTGTCGGCAACAATCTTCTTGATGTCTCCGCGTAGATCGGCGGAGACAATCCTTCTGTTGTCGAAAATTCCGATCTCATACGCATCAAGATGTTTCCTGAGATCGGCCGCCAGTGCGGTGCCGGTAGTCACCGGCACTGATATCAGATTTTCTATTTCCGAAGTATCCTTCACCTGGCCCCCTATGCGCGCGGCCACCACTGCAACCTTCATCCCCTTGCGGGCGAGATAGATTGCCGACGCAACTCCGGCGGGACCTCCCCCCGCAACAACCACATCAAATCCAAGGGGCACATTGTCGCTAACGCCGTTATCGTCCGACGACCCGAATTTATCCTCAAGTTTTCCTACCAGTTCCCCTAAAGTGGCCTGTCCTACGTTAAGAAGGTCACCGTTGGCATATACGGTAGGAACACCGTTGACATTATAATCCTTTATCATCTGCGGAACGACGGCTCCGTCGATCACTTTGTTGCTTATACCGGGATTCAGAAGGGTGATTACATTGAGAGCCTGCACCACATCGGGGCATATCGAACAGGTAAGCGATACAAAGGTCAGGATCTCCACGGGTCCGGTAATCCCTTCGATTCTCTTCTGCATAGTCTCGTCAGGAAGGTTCTTCCCCTGACCTGCCGCATTAAGCACGGCAAGGATAAGCGAGGAGAATTCATGACCTCCGTGAACACCGCAGAACTGAACACCGGTCGGCACACCGTCTCTCCATATCGCAAGCACGGGAGCGCCCTCCTCCGTCGGAAAATCCTCTACCTTTA
>JAIDPP010000034.1 GCA_029062725.1 Muribaculaceae bacterium
GTAACGGCAACCTGGACAATTACCGTAGCCGGTGACCTGTCAAATATAACTTTAACCACAGATGAGCCTGTCGTAATAGTTCCGATAGAGGAGCGTCCGATCTATCTCCGCGGTGATATGAACATGTGGGAAGTATCCGAAGATTGGAGGATGAACCTACTCGGAAAGGATTCCGACGGCACGGCGGTATACGCCTTCATTTGTGGTGAAGATACTCAAATCATGCATTACGATCAATTCAAGATAGCTGATGCGGACTGGTTCAAGATCAATATCGAACCAATGGGGGATACACATGTTTATATGGATCTGGAGATGGTTGCGGTCAATCATGGACTAAATAATATAAATTTTTATCCCGAAGAAGATATTTCAGGCGTGATCTATCTTAAGATGAATTATGAGACTAACGAGGGAGCAATCTATGTTTCCAATTACAAGGAAACTCCCTGTCCCTTCCCCTACGAGGGTTATGTAGTTCCCGATCCCTTCCCGACTCCCAATCCCGAGCCAACTCCCGATCCCGAACCGGTGAAGGTGAATGTAGTGGTAAGCGACGGCACTGTTTTCGGATATAGGGTGAAATTAGAAGAGGATACTCAGTTTGAAGTCTCCCTTGCTGATGAATATTGGAAGATAAGCTCCTATACGTATAACGGCGACCTAAATAAGTTTGACGAACCAGTCTCCTCAGTTGTTATCAGCTTCGCCGCCGGGGAGAAGAACGATTTCGAGATCCAGGCTGAGTATTGCGGAACACTTGAAGTCATGGAAACATCCGGTGTTGTGGACTTATCCAACAATGTAACAATCACTGTTAATGAGGATTCCGTGGAAATCAGCGGCCTCGAGGCTGGCACATCCGTAGCGGTCTATACACTCGGTGGCCAGACAATCATGAGCCGTGTCGCTTCCGAGTCTGTAATGACGATCCGTCTTGACAAAGGCCAGACCTACATTGTCCGTGCCGGAGATGCAGCTGTGAAGGTGATGCTTTAAATATTGAAATAATCCCAATAAACGAGGGTGTGTCATAACGGACCAGACGAACCATTCTGACAGCACCCCCGCCATCCGGACAAAAACAAAGACGGTGTGTCAAAATTCAAGATTTTGACACACCGTCGTTTTCTGTTATAGTCAGTAAGGATAGTCAGTCGTAGCCGTATACGAGCTGGCCGATTGAGCAACTTAAATTAAGCATCAGGGAGGAGGCTGATTTATGGGGCATCGCGTACGAGACTCCGACACCGAATGATTTCACCCTTAATCCGGCTCCGACAGTGAATCCCGAAAGGAAATTGCGGCTAAAGGCCGACATGTCGGTCCGCATCTTGTAGTCGTAGCCCAATCCGATATAGAATTTTTCCGAAGGGGAGTATTGAAGTCCGAAAATAAGATGCCTGAAGAGATTGGAAAAGAAACTCGACTTGAGCGTTTCGCCGACCTCGGGATTGTTTTTGTCGTGAGCATAATAGGGTAGATTCCATTTGGTGAGATGCGCCGCGTTGATGGAGATCTGGAAGGGAGAGGAGCCGATATTCTGCATATATCCCAACCGGATATCAAAAGGGAGCCGCGCGTATTCACGGTCGAAACGCTTCAGCTGTCCACCGGCGTTGGCGATAACGGCTGAGAGGGAAAGGTCTTTCTCCTCGTTATAATAATTAATGCCGAGATCCACAGCCATAGCGAAAGCCGTGTACTGCTCGTAGGTGCTATAGACCATCTTTAGGTTAATGCCACCTCGAAGCCGATCGGTGATATCGTGGCAGTATGTACCTTCGAAAACCACGTCGGCAGGCGAGAACTTCACACCAATCGTTCCGTCCGGCTCATAGCCTTGGATAGATCCGTAGTTGAGGTATCTTATGCCTGCGGCCCATGCGCCCCGTTCGCCCGCTCCCATACCGTAGCGGAGACCGGCAAAATTTCCGGAGCCCATGTAGTGCATGTAATTGAAAGCGACCTGATCGTCCACTTCCGGTCCGAGGAGAGCCGGATTCTGATCCACCAATGTCACGTCGGGATCGACAATAGCGATGTTGCGGCCTCCTAAAGCGTAAGCGTGAGTAGAGGTCGATATATCCAGAAAGTCGTAGGCCGAGGAGGTGTTCTGAGCGTTGGCACCGACACCCGAAGCCACGGCGGCGACGGCTAATGACACAGCAGTTCTTTTCATCACTATTATTAACGGCAAACAGAGTATGCTATTATAAAAAAAGGAGTATTATTTTTTTAACATGGAATTAACGATTATTAAACCTTGTCGGGTTGTATAATCGGCGGTTGTGGTATAAATTTGCAATATCGAAACCAATGCGGTCTCAGCGAAGTCCGCAAAATAAAAAAACGTGCTTTCCGCAACTCACCATGAACAGATATTTATCCATACTGATTATCGCCGTAGCCATGATAATGACGGCTAATACGGGAGAGAGCCAGACATGCCGCGTAAGCGCCGGCAGGTCTATGGATGGCATGGCCAACTATATCGAGGTCTATGAGTATGACTTCGTGACCGACAAACCCTCCTTCCCCGGAGGTGACCGTTTGCTGCTCTCCTATATCAACAAGACACGCTCCTATCCCGAGCAGGCTTATAAGAAAGGGATTCAGGGAAAGGTGGTATGTTCTTTTGTAGTTAACCGTGACGGTAGCATAAGCCATGTGAGAGTGCTCCGCGGGGTTGAACCCTCCCTTAATCGCGAGGCAGTCAGAGTCCTGAAGGGGATGCCTTTATGGAACCCGGGGCGTCTGGACGGCACAGCCGTTCCTGTGCGTGTAGTCAGGACAGTGGCGTTTAGAAAGTGACTTAGTTTTGATTTTTAGCTATATATGTTTGTGGGAATTGTCCGCGAGGATGACTCCCACAACTTTTTGTTCTTATGCCACCATCGCCATACTGATACAAACGATGGGTCAAAATCTTTGCATTTTGACCCATCGCAAGTTTCTTTTGAAGGGATTTACTCGCCGACAAGAGTGGCGATAATATCCTTGTCTTCAGTAGTGATGGCTACCTTACCCTCACGGCCAAGCCATCCAAGGGCAGCCATGATCTGATCTTTCTTCAGCTTGGTGGCTTTCTTTATCTCCTTGTCGCCTAATGTATGGGTCTGCGACGCCTCCAAAGCCTTATAGACTTCTCCAGCCCAAGTACCGATTGATTCAATATCCATAATCATATTATTTTGGTTAATAAATTGTTGTTTATACAGGCATTGGTTCTATTACTTCTGTCTATAGCTTATGGCCACAAATCAAGACTTTGTAAATTAGTTTAAACAACTACCTGTGCAAAGTTCTATAAAATAATTGAATTTGCAAAATTTGTTAAAACAAAAATGCCGATTAAGTATCAATTTTCTATCATGGTCGCGGAACAATGCGTTTTATGGAGGTTTCCTTAAATATTTTTTCATTGATGTTGAGTTTTTGGGATATACATGTGTCTTAAAGGTGTATGACAAAAAGAAATGACATAGAACGGCTTTTTAAAACCTATTATTCGCAGATGTTCCGTCTGGCCGCAGCTTTACTGCATGACGATGATAGTGCGCGCGACATTGTCCATGAAGTATTTGCTTCGTTGCTCCACGGTTCGTATGATCCGGCGACAAAGGGTGCTTATCTTCTTAAGACAGTGAGGAGCCGCTGTCTCACCCATATCCGCAACTGTGAAATCCATCAACGGATAGCAAAACTTTATTTTATCGAAAACGAGGAATATGATTCAGAAGACTGGCCGGATGAGGAGATGTTGGAGAAGATTTACAGTGTGATTCAAAAAGAACTTTCTCCACAGGCTCGTAAAGTGATTGAATTAAGGTTTTCAAGGGAAGAGAAGTTCAAACGTATCTCCGAAATAATGGGAATAAGCGAAACAGCCGTCTATCGTCATCTGAGTCAGGCATTGAAAATAATCCGTATAAAACTCAAAGAAAATGGATAAATATGAACTCGTGCTTGATATAATCGAGCATCCCGATAATTATTCCTTGCAGGAATTGGATACAATGCTGGCGGATCCTGAGACACGTGATATATACCGGATTCTATGCAAGACCGATTCCGCATTGGAGCTCCACAAAGAGATTGATGTTGAGGCGGAGTGGACGGCTTTTTCTAAGAAGAGGCTCTTCCGTCGCCATCGCTTTATGAGGCGTGGAAGCCGCGCGGCATCAATCATAGCAATCGTTTGCACATCAATTGTTGCGATGGCAGTAGGAATAGCGGTAACTGTGAGTGTCACGGATAAAAAAACAGATTCCCCATCACCGGAAGGGGCAGCTGTCAGACCTTCCGCTTCTGCTTCAGGATCTCCCGACACAACGATGAACATTGAGGCAACCAATATTCCATACGCAGAGAGTTCACAAATCATATTTGAGGATATGCCGTTTTCAACCATAATGGACACGGTAGCTGACGTATATGGGGTTGAAGTCAGGTTCAATAACGAGGAGGCCGCAACGCTTCATCTCTACTACAAGCTGGATCTTACGTTGAACTTGAAGGAGGTGGTTGACCAGCTTAACACCTTTGAGAGCATTAATATAACTCAAGACCATGACACTCTAATTATAGACTGACAAAATGAGACTTATATTGACTTTCATAATGGCTTTGGCGACCTTTGTTTCAGCTGCGGCTGCCAAATACTCCTATAAGTTTGCCAACACCCCTCTTTCCGAGGCTATAGTTAAGATTAGCAAGGATCATCCCGAAATTAATATTTCCTTTATCTATAAGGAACTTGACAGATACTGCACCTCTACCACTGTAAATACTGATGATCCTTATACTGCGCTTCGACAGATATTGGCCTCCAATCCGGTAGCGGTAATAAAAAATGGGAAAAATTATTACGTGGAGGCGATGTGGACAGGGCGTGACAGATATGAAGGGCGCGTGATCGGCAATGACTCTGAGCCGGTCGTAGCAGCGACGGTTTCATTGCTTTCACCGACGGATTCCACTTTTATCACCTCCGGAGTTACTGACCTTGAAGGTCGATTCTCAATTCCCTGCCGAGAGAAAGGCGTAATTGGTAAAGTGTCAAGTGTTGGTTATCAGACAATGCTTCGGAAATTCAATCATTTTTCTGTAGGAACGATCATAATGACGGAGCAGGCGGTGGCTTTGAAAGCTCTGACTGTCGAATCCCGCACTCAGCGAGTGATACGGAATGGCGTAGAATATGTTCCGTCCAAGAGGACCAAGCGGGTTTCACTTGATGCAGTGAACCTTCTTCTCAATATGCAGATTCCTATGCTTAATGTTGATCCCGCTTCCAAATCGGTCACTACTCTTAATGATGCGGGGGTATCATTATTTATAGATTATGTGCCTGCAACCAATGAAGACGTGAGTGGGTTGCGGCCGGAAGATGTGCTGAGAGTAGAGGTACTTAATTATCCGGATGACCCGCGTTTCGGAACGGCTACCCATGTTGTTAATTTCATAATGCAGCATTACCAATGGGGAGGGTACACAAAACTTACTGTTGATGGAGAGACTTTGGCTGCCGACAGAATCAATGCAAATGCTTTTTCTCGTTTCGTATATAAAAATTGGACTTTCGATGGATATGTCCGGGGAGAATGGATTCATTCTGAAAGAAATCCTGCAATGCAGGAGATGACTTTCCGCGATGTGGAGTTTGAAGGCATTAATTATGGAGAGATAAGTAAAAAGGTTGAGAGCGGACAAGATTTCCTTTCAAAGAAAAATTTCCAGAATATCGCTTTCATGGCGAGCCGTAGGGATGATAAGAGCTTTATTCAACATTGTGTTTCATTCGGACGTTCGTCCACACCTGTTACTCGCTTCGGGTCTGACGTAGTCCTGTCTATTCCCGCCATCGGACGGACCACATCTTTCAATATGGAGACTTACGAGTCGCTATATCCGATGGCAAGGGGGTATTATCAGTTCTTTCTGCCCAAGGATCATTCTCTTATGGCTTCATGGGATTTCACTTACGGCTCGACTAAACGCGGTTCCTTGTATCGTCTGGGTGAGCTTGATCCTATTGAAAACGACAATAAAGAGAAAGTATATTCCCCGAATGTCTCAATAGAATATGGCAAGAAACTTCCCCATAACAATACTATACGCTTTAACGTAGCTACCTATAATACTATCTATGAGACTCGTTACTTAGGGTCGGCCAACAGTTTCCAAAGATTACTTTCATCAGAGAGCATGTTTTTTCTGATTTATACTCAGAACTGGGAAAAACTCAGCCTCTACTCCCGTGCCGGTGCCTCCTGGACTGTAGGCAGAATAAATGGCACCACCACCCTTGATGAGTGGAATCCGCGTATTGGATTATCATTGGAATATAGAATCAACGATCGAAATTCAGCAAGCATTGAGGGATGGTGGGGAAATTCCCATCCGCAGGCTTCTACTGCAAACGAGGCTCTTGTGCAAGATAGTGAGCTTCTTTGGCTTCAAGGCAACCCGGATTTAAGGAACACCCTTTTCTGCCTCACCTCCGCTTCCTATAATTATGTTCCGACAAATCGACTCTCACTTTCGGCTTCAGTTCAGTACGAAGGGAATCCTCACAAGCAGGCTTACAGATTCCATACTATGCCGGGATATGACGGATTGATACGCCAATCGGTCAACAGCGGGTCAGCCAACCTATATAGCGCAAGACTTTCAGCCACGCTTCGGCTTCTGGACAACACACTTATCCTTAAAGCATTTGGCAGTGCAAGCAAGGTGGTGCTGACAGGATGCGATGCACAGACGTTGAATTCCCTTGGCGGAAATTTCTCAGCTCAGTATTCAAGAAACAACTGGTCGGCGATGCTTTACTATAATACTCCACGACGCAGCCTTCATGGTTGGAGCAACGGCTATCAGACAAGAATAAAGAGTGTCTATGGCGCGAGCGTGAATTATGCTGTAGGAAATTTCAAGGGAAGCCTTGAGTTTCGCAACTGGTTTTCCCGGAATGGATATGAGGAGGTGTCTTTCAGTTCACCAATGTATTCCGAAACAACTCGTCGATGGAGTTGGTATGCTTCTCGTAATCTATTGCTTTCGCTCAGCTACACTTTCAATTACGGTAAGAAGGTTTCCAACAATAATGAGCAGCAGGGCGGAGGAGGAGTCGGCAGTGCTATCCTGAAGTAAGTTATACAATACAATCTATTTTCCGGAATCCCGGTTCTGTGATGGCAGAATCGGGATCTTCAATGCAGGTTACCGTTATGACAAAAACAAGAGGAAAGTTGGGATTGTTAGAAAAATATACTTACATTTGCATAGGATGAGAAAGAATAAAGATTTATATAAGGAGAAGAGAGAAGGGGTTGTGGTCAGAAACACGGGCAGCTCCTATATAGTAAGAACTGATGACGGGGCTGAAGTTCCTTGTCGAATAAAGGGAAATTTCCGTATCAAAGGTATTCGGACCACAAACCCGGTAGCCACCGGCGACAGGGTAGTTGTAGCGAAATCAGCCGATGATGCTGATTATATCACTGAAATACTTCCTCGAAAAAATTATATTATCCGGCGGGCTTCCAATCTATCAAAGGAATCGCATATCCTGGCATCCAATCTTGACCTTGCCGCTTTGGTGGTCTCTCTTAGGGAGCCGTCCACACCCACAACTTTCATCGACCGTTTCCTCGCCACGGCCGAGGCCTATTCCGTGCCGGCGATTCTGGTTATAAATAAATCCGATATGTGGGATGAGGATGACCGTGAACTTGCCGAGGCTTTGAAGATCCTTTACTGTGGAATTGGTTATGGAGTTTACTTTACTTCTGCCACCACAGGAGATGGAGTGGCGGAACTGCTTGATGAACTCCGCGGAAAGGTAACACTTTTCGCCGGCAACAGCGGTGTAGGGAAATCGTCGCTTATCAATGCGCTGATTCCGGGCGCCGCCCTCAAGACCGGCAGGATCTCGGATATCCACCATACGGGCACCCACACCACGACCTTTTCCGAGATGCTCCCGTTGCCCGGAGGGGGAGCGTTGATCGATATCCCCGGCGTGCGCGGTTTCGGCACTATTGATTTCGAGCCGGAAGAAGTGTCGCACTTCTTTCCGGAGATTTTCCGGACCTCTGACGGATGCCGTTACGGTAACTGCAAGCATACCGGCGAGCCGGGTTGTGCGGTTGTTCCGGCAGTGGAGCGGCATGAGATCTCCCAAAGCCGCTACGCCTCCTATCTGTCAATACTTGAGGAGATAGAGGAGGGGGATAAATACCGGAAGCCTTTCTGACAAGGTCTTTCCCGGATAAATCAGTATTTAGAAAAATATTTTGCAGTCTCGGGAATTTTTTGTAATTTTGCAAGGATTTATCCGCCACGGCAAAAAGAAGTGCCCTTTGAATAGGGGTCGCCTAACGGACTCATTCGTAATATTACAATAATAAATGTACGCAATTGTAGAAATCAAGGGCCAGCAGTTCAAAGCTGAAGAGGGTAAATACCTCTATGTCCACCACCTCGGCGATGAGGTGAAGGAAGGTGAGGCAATCACTTTCGACAAAGTTCTCCTTATCGACGCAGACGGCGCAGTTAAGGTCGGTGCGCCTACCGTAGAAGGTGCAAAAGTAGAGTGTGAAGTGCTTCTTCCCCTTGTAAAGGGTGAGAAGGTTATCGTTTTCAAGAAGAAACGTCGCAAAGGCTATCGTCGCAAAAACGGTCACCGTCAGCAGTTCTCCAAAGTTTTAATCAAATCAATAACCGCTTAAAACCCACACAAAGATATGGCACATAAAAAAGGTGTCGGTAGTTCGAAGAACGGCCGCGAATCAGAAAGCAAACGACTTGGTGTGAAAATCTTCGGTGGCTCTTATTGCAAAGCCGGCAACATCCTCAAACGTCAGCGTGGCACAGTTCACCATCCTGGTTTGAATGTCGGTATGGGTAAAGAC
>JAIDPP010000340.1 GCA_029062725.1 Muribaculaceae bacterium
GAACCCAGGACCCCAACATTAAAAGTGTTGTGCTCTACCAGCTGAGCTAGCGAATCATCCTGTTTAACTCCCGAAAGATTACTTTTGCTCTTGAAACAAGTGCCTCAAAATTTGTTTTCAAAAGTGTTTCTCCCGAAAAGCGTTGCAAAGTTACGATGTTTTTTTCAAACATCCAAATATTTTATCAAAAAAATTTTTTGTAATTTTGTAACCGTTAATCCTGACGGGAGGGATGGTTTCAATCCCGATGTGTTTAACCGTTCGGTTTTTCCGATGGTTAGCCTATTGTGTTTTCCAGAGGAGGGCATGTATGAATATCCGTGAATCGAGAAGTGTGCTTTACTGTGGAATTACTTAATTTGGATCGCAAATATCGCTCATTTTGTCGGCACTCCGGCTGTCAGGATTAAGATATTAGTTTCAATGAATGGAGATCGTTATGGACATTTCTGTAGTTATACCCCTCTATAATGAGGAGGAATCTCTCCCCGAACTCACCGAATGGATCGAGCGGGTTATGAAGGAAAACAGGTTTTCCTATGAGATAATTTTCGTTAACGACGGCTCTACCGACCGTTCGATGCAGGTGATCAAGGGGCTTGCGGAACTTAACCGCAATATCCGTGCGGTCTCTTTCTCGCGTAACTACGGAAAATCGCCGGCCCTCAACACCGGCTTCCAACGCGCGAAGGGAGATGTGGTGATAACTATGGACGCCGATCTACAGGACAGCCCAGACGAGATCCCCGAACTTTACCGCATGATTACGGATGAGGGATACGACCTTGTGTCGGGATGGAAAAAGAAGCGCTATGACCCGCTTTCTAAAACTATTCCTACGAAGCTCTTCAACGCGACGGCTCGTAAGGTAAGCGGTATAAAGAACCTCCATGACTTCAACTGCGGACTTAAGGCTTATAGAAGCGATGTGGTGAAGCATATAGAGGTCTATGGCGACATGCACCGCTATATACCTTATCTTGCCAAAAACGCCGGCTATAAGAAGATCGGGGAGAAGGTGGTTCATCATCAGGCGCGTAAATACGGCACAACCAAATTCGGCCTCGACCGCTTCGTTAACGGTTATCTGGACCTGGGCACGCTCTGGTTTCAAT
>JAIDPP010000341.1 GCA_029062725.1 Muribaculaceae bacterium
ATCCTATACCCTACCGATACCGTGTGGGGTATAGGGTGCGACGCGACAAATTCTGAAGCCGTAAAAAAGATTTATGATCTAAAGAAACGGTCTGATGCAAAAGCAATGCTTATGCTGGTCGGCTCGGAAGGTCAGCTGCAACAATATGTAAGGGATATTCCGGATATTGCATGGCAATTGATCGACGCCGCTATCAATCCTCTTACATTAATATATGACGATCCGGTAAACATCTCACCGCTCCTGCTTGCGGAAGATGGTTCCGCCGGATTCAGGATTACATCCGAATACTTCTCACGTAATCTTTGCCTGCGTTTGCGTCATCCGGTTGTCTCCACTTCGGCAAACAGCAGCGGAAAGAAGACCCCGAGGTGTTTCCGGGAAATAGAGCCTGAGATCGTTTCCGGTGTCGATTATGTTGTGGAAGTAAAGAGGGAGGAGAGCGATAGCCTCTCTCCAAGTAATATTATAAAGATAGGTAATGATTCGGTAATAAAGGTGATAAGGTGATCAAAAATGTTACGACGAAGAAATGCAAAGCACAGGACTGCCTATCTGTTGAGCGATTTCATCATGACTTCGCTTGCATTCTTCATATTCAATATACTGAGATTTCACATCATTCACGGAGGAACCACTGAGGAGTTATGGAATTACCTCCTCTCCCGAAAACTTCTTCTGGAACAGGCTTTCATCCCCGTGATACTGATGTTTACCTATTTCCTCTCCGGATTCTACAACAATCCTTTTCCACGGTCAAGAATAAGTGAGTTTCTGATCACATCGCTCAGTGCCGCTGCAAACGCTCTGCTCCTCTTTATGACCATTCTTATCAATGATCCCACTCCCCGGCGTAGAACCGAATATTTGATTTTCGGAGCTTTGTTTCTCCTTCTCTTCACCTTCACTCTGACAGGACGGATCATTATCTCCACTGTCTCCTTAAAAAGAGCAAGGAGAAGCAGTCATGAGATCCGAACGGTGATAATAGGCAATTCGGAGCGAGGATACAGGGCAGCGGATATGATTCTTTCTTCTAAATCGGTCTATAGAAACAGGATAGCAGGAATAGTGGCTATAGAAGGAGAACACACTTCGCCGCATACTCTTGACGAAGTCCCGATGATACCCCTGGAGAATATTAAGGATTTTTGCAGGAAAGAGAGGGTTTCGCAAATTGTTCTTGCCCCAGAAATCATTGGCGACCGAAATGTGCTGCAGATGGTGGCGGAGTTTATCGATCTTGATATCCCGATAAAGATTGCGCCTGACGATCTGGACTACGCTATGGCGGGCATACGCACAGTAGATCTTTTGGGTTATACCCTTATTGACCTCACGACCCCGAGAATCAGTGATTTCTCAAGGAATATGAAGCGGACCTTCGATATCCTCATATCCGTTGTATCCCTCATCATCCTCTCCCCCGCGCTTCTCGGAGTGGCTTTGGCGGTAAAACTCGACAGTCCGGGGCCGGTGTTCTATACCCAGGAAAGAATGGGGCGACGCCGGAAGCCTTTCAGGATTATTAAATTCCGGTCAATGCGTACGGATGCCGAGGCCGACGGTCCGCGTCTATCATCAGATAACGATACGCGAATCACCAAAATCGGGCGATTCCTCCGTAAATACAGGATCGACGAACTTCCCCAGTTATTCAACGTAATCCGAGGGGATATGTCGATTGTCGGCCCGAGACCGGAGCGTGAATATTACAGTCGGCAGATTGTAGAGCGTGTGCCCTGGTACGGTCTGATTTATCAGGTCCGTCCCGGAATCACCTCTTGGGCAATGGTGAAATTCGGATACGCCTCTACACTCGATCAGATGGTGGAGAGAACAAAGTTTGACCTTATCTATATCAACAATATGTCGCTGCTCCTCGACATGAAGATACTGTTCCATACGGTCCGCACTGTTCTGACTGGCGCAGGAATTTAAAACAATGAACCATCGATATAATGGCATATAAAGAAACACATAACCGCTTCACGGAACTCTGGATGAAACTCGTTATCTGGAGGGAACACCACATCAAGGAACACACTTTCGTGATGCTCCTCGCTTTGGTGATCGGAATCCTATGCGGCTTTGCGGCGCAGCTTCTGAAATATCTTATCCACCTTATCGCAAATTCCCTGACATCCGGTCTGAACACCACTTCCGCCAACTGGCTGTATCTGGTCTATCCCATGATAGGCATCCTTATAGTAACGCTTTTCCTGAAGTTTGTTGTCAAGGACAATATCTCGCATGGAGTGACAAAAGTGCTCTATGCCATATCACGACGTAAATCGCGCCTAAAGAAAAAAAACATGTATGCGTCGCTCGTGTCATCTTCCATCACCATAGGGTTCGGAGGATCTGTCGGAGCCGAGGGACCAATCGTGTTCACAGGAGCTGCTATCGGCTCTAATGTGGGACAGGCTTTCCGACTCTCTCCGAAAGTATTGATGATTCTTGTGGGATGTGGAGCCGCCGCCGGCATCGCCGGCATTTTCCGCGCCCCGATCGCCGGCATGCTTTTTACATTGGAAGTGCTGATGATCGATCTTACGGGAATGACTGTCATGCCACTTCTCATCTCTTCTATAGCGGGAGCCACCGTGGCCTATGTCCTGGAAGGATATAATTCGGAGTTCTTCTTCTCGCAGAGTGAACCTTTCCTGACCAATAGAATTCCATTCTCCATTCTCCTCGGGATCGTATGCGGTTTTGTCTCGCTCTACTTCACAAAAGTTATGTTCTGGATGGAAACCATCTTTTCCCGTCTGCCGAATAAATTCCTTAAAATAATAACCGGAGGCGCTATCCTCGCCACTCTCCTCTTTATCTTTCCACCTCTCTACGGCGAAGGTTACGGTGCTATCGAAGATCTTCTTGAAGGGGATATATCCAAGGTTGTTGACGGGACATTTTTCTATGTTGATCGCGACAATGTGTGGTTTCTTGTCCTCTTTATAGGTGCTGTGATGCTCTTCAAGGCTTTTGCCACGTCAGCCACCAACGGCGCCGGAGGCGTGGGCGGAACTTTTGCCCCTTCCCTCTTTGTCGGAGCGCTTTGCGGTTTCCTCTTCGCCTATATTCTTAATAACCTTGATATAGGAATCCACCTCTCTCAGAAGAACTTCGCGCTCATGGGCATGGCCGGGGTGATGAGCGGCGTAATGCACGCACCCCTGATGGCTATCTTCCTTACGGCCGAAATGACCGGAGGATATGATCTATTCCTTCCTCTTCTCATTGTTTCCCTTCTGGCCTACATGACTATTAAGGTCTTTCTCCCTTACAGTATCTATACGATGCGTCTGGCTCGCGCCGGAGACCTTCTCACCCATGAAAAAGATAAGGCCGTGCTCACTCTGCTTAAACTCGATAATGTTATCGAGACCGATTTCATGAAGGTGCGTCCGGAGATGAATCTCAAGGAAATGGTCGATACCATATCCAAATGCAACAGAAACCTTTTCCCGGTCGTGGATGAGAACGACATGCTGAAAGGTGTGGTAATTCTTGACGAAATACGCAACATCATGTTCCGATCAGACCTTTACAGGAAGATGCATGTATCAAGATTCATGTCCTCGGTTCCTGCCACAATCGAGCTTTCCTACACTATGGATAAAGTAATGGAGATGTTCGACAAGACGAACGCATGGAACCTTCCCGTCGTTGATCATGGCAAATATGTTGGTTTCGTTTCAAAATCCAAAATATTCAATTCTTACCGTCGGGTGCTTCGTCACTTTACAGAAGACTGATGCGCCCGGATGAACGCAATATGGAAAAGAAAGATTTAAAGATAGTATTTTTCGGCACGCCTGAATTTGCTGTAGCAAGTCTTGACGCCCTTCTGGCAGGGGGCTTCAATGTCGCGGCCGTTGTAACTATGCCCGACAAGACTGCGGGACGCGGTCACAAACTGATACAAAGCGATGTCAAGAAATTTGCAGTGGAAAAGGGGCTCCGGGTTTTACAGCCTGAAAAACTGAAAAGCCCTGAATTTGTAGAGCAACTTCGTGAGATTGATGCAGATCTATTCATTGTCATCGCTTTTCGCATGCTTCCAGAAATAGTCTGGTCGATGCCACGCCTCGGGACCTTCAATCTTCACGGATCTCTTCTTCCCAAATACCGTGGAGCAGCTCCCATTAATCGCGCAATTATGAACGGTGAAACAGAGACAGGTATCACAACTTTCTTCCTCAAACATGAAATTGATACGGGAGATATGATTGAGCAGCGCAGAATCAATGTGACTCCTGATGACGATGCCGGAACGGTCCATGATCGGTTGATGGAAATCGGAGCCGAATGTGTGGTCCATACTGTCGAGTCAATTCTTGACGGTAGTCTTGAAACCAGACCGCAGCCTGAAGGTGAATTCATTCCTGCTCCAAAGATTTTCAAGGAGGATTGCAGAATCGATTGGCAAAAACCAGCCGATGACATCTTCAACCATGTCCGGGGCCTTTCCCCTTATCCCGGAGCCTGGAGCATTATGGTGGAAGAGATTGGAAAGCGTTCGGATGTAAAGATTTTTAAAGTTCTACCCTCCGACCGCAGGATATCCGAAACTCCGGGCGACGTTAAGATAATCGATCGCAGGCTCTTTGTGGCAGCTGGTGTAGGTTCAGTTGAAATTCTTTCGCTTCAGCCTGCCGGAAAGAAGAGAATGGATGCCTCAGCTTTTATTTTAGGATACCATCCTGCGAAGTTTACAGATGATTAAAGGAATATCGCTCTCCATGAAAGACACTGAAAAAGACTATTGCCGCATCCTTCTTAATGTGATGGAGGAGAAGGGTGTAAGGGACGCGGTGGCAAGTCCCGGGACACGTAACGCCCCTCTTCTGATATCCCTTTCCTATCGGGAAAATATCAGGACGTATGTGGTGACTGACGAACGCAACGCGGCATTCATGGCTCTCGGTATGGCTTTGGTGTCGCGCCGGCCGGTGATTCTTACCTGCACATCCGGAACAGCACTTTATAACTACGCTCCTGCAATTGCAGAGGCATATTATCAAGGAATTCCTCTGATAATCATCTCGGCCGACCGTCCGTACGACTGGATAGACCAAAACGATTCCCAGACCCTAATTCAGCCGGGCGCGCTATCCCCAATTGTAAAGAAATCATTTGATATTCCCGTAGAAAACAGGGAACACAAAGCGGATTGGTTTGTAAACCGTATCGCAAATGAGGCGGTTATACTTTCAATGGAGGGTAAACCGGGACCGGTCCACATCAATATCCAGTTTGATGCTCCATTAAGCTGTGTGGATGAGTTTTCTGGGCGCCCGGAAAGAATTGTTTCCACTATTTCCCCGTCGCCTTTCATCAGGCCCAATGAAATGGATGATTTGGTCAGAAGATTGGCAGGAAAAAAGATAATGGTAATTGCGGGATTCATGCCTCCGGATGCTTCCCTCAACCGTTCCATTTCACTTTTCGCATCACTTCCGGGGGTTGTGCTTATGTGTGAGACAATTTCCAACATTCACATAGAAGGAAATATCCACGCTGTTGATAATGTATTATCCGGACTCTCGGCAGAAAAGAAGAGTGAGCTGGCGCCTGACATCGTGATTTCGATAGGCGGCGCTCTCATCTCCGGAATTTTAAAGGGATATATCAGGGAGTATGCCTGTGAAGTATGGACTCTCGGCGACACTTATTTCGGAATAGATACCTTCTGCAATCTATCCCTCCATATTGATGTTGCTCCGGAATTCTTCTTCAAAGCTCTGTTTTACAAACTTCATCGGAAATATGAGAAGAATGAAGGCTATATCCCTACCCTACTTGAATATTCAGGGACATGGAAGCAAACAAGAGAGAAGCAGCTCAAAATCCGTGAAGAATTTATCAACAATTCTGAATGGTCCGAACTTCGGGCCTTCAGGTATATATTAGGAAACATTCCGCATGACTGGAATCTATTCCTTTCCAACGGCACCGCAGTCAGATATGCCCAACTCTTCTCTCAAAACCTTCCTCATGCCTGCTATGCCAACCGGGGTGTCTCCGGTATAGAAGGGACAAACGCCACTGCGTTAGGGTGCGCTATTGCCTATAGACGAAATACCCTCCTGATAACCGGAGATATGTCTTTTGCCTATTCTCCGGGAATAATGGGTTACGATTATATACCCTCCGGTTTTAAGATAGTGATTATTAACAATAAGGGAGGAGGTATTTTCCGCTTCATTTCTCCAACCAGATATATCGAACACCGCGACCGCTTCTTCTGCGCCGATCCCCGCGTGCCTGTCGAAGGGCTTGCAATAGCTTACGGATGGAAATATTTTAAAGCCGACTCGGAAGAGGAGCTCCAAAAGAGATTCCCTGATTTTATATCATGTCCCGAAAATGCTATACTGGAAATAACCGTGGATGAGGAATACAGCGCTGCTATCCTCCGGAAATATATGCGTTTGAACGCTTTTGAAACTTTAAAAGATTAAAAAACTATAAATATGTTTGATTGGAAACCAATAAAAGAATATACCGATATTATCTTCGAGAAATTCGAGGGAATTGCGAAAATCACGATCAACCGACCCCGCGTTTATAACGCCTTCCGTCCTCTCACCAATCAGGAGATGCTGGATGCCTTTGCCATCTGTCGCGAACGGCAGGATATCGGAGTCATTATATTGACAGGTGCAGGCGACAAAGCCTTTTGCAGCGGTGGCGACCAGAACGTGAAGGGTGTCGGAGGATATGTAGGCGAAGACGGTGTGCCGCGACTGAATGTCCTTGAGCTTCACCATGCGATCCGTTCGATTCCCAAACCTGTCATAGCAATGGTAAACGGCTATTCGATTGGAGGAGGAAATGTACTTCAGGTTGTCTGTGACTTGTCGATTGCCTCCGAAAACGCACGTTTCGGTCAGACCGGTCCTAAGGTAGGCAGTTTTGATGCCGGGTTCGGTTCCTCTTACCTCGCCCGTTGTGTCGGGCAGAAAAAAGCGCGTGAGATCTGGTTCCTATGCAAGCAATACACCGCTCAGGAGGCATTGCAGATGGGGATGGTGAATGAAGTCGTGCCTTTCGACAAGCTCGAGGAAACCACGGTGGAATGGTGTCGGACTATTCTCAAACGTTCACCATTCGCAATCAGGATGATCAAACGGGCTTTAAATGCCGAACTCGACGGTCAGCACGGCATTATGGAGTTTGCCGGAGACGCAACACTCATGTATTATCTAATGGAGGAAGCGCAGGAAGGAAAAAATGCTTTCCTCGAGAAGAGAGACCCCGACTTCGACAAGTTCCCTAAATTCCCCTAAGCATGAAGTTGCAGTTCGCCCCCTATATTTTGAAATTCAAAAAGCCGGCCGGAACATCCCGGGGAATACTCACTGAGAAACTTACCGCTTTCCTCCGGATTTTCGATGAGAAGGATCCAACGCGGTTTGGCGTTGGGGAAGCGGCCATTTTTCCGGGACTTTCTCCCGAAGCGGATGAACGCTATTTTTATAAGATGGTGGAACTGGTAACAAATGTCCGGCTCGGGATTCCTACTGATCTCTCCCACTTCCCTTCAATACAGTCCGGTTTTGAACAGGCCATCCGTGATTACTCTAACGGTTGTAACGGGATCTATTTTGACTCTCCTTTTACGGCCGGAGAAAAGTCGATCGACATCAACGGCCTTATATGGATGGATGACTTTGAATCAATGCTCCTGCAACTTGAGAAGAAGGTCACAATGGGGTTCAGATGTATAAAGATAAAGATAGGAGCTATCGACTGGAAAAAGGAGCTTAATCTGATTTCAATAATAAGAGAACATTATAGCCGGGATAAAATCGAGATACGCGTAGATGCCAACGGCGCCTTCGGTAAAGATGATGTCATGCACCGTCTGCAAGATCTCGCCCAATTCGACATCCATTCCATAGAACAGCCTGTCAGACAAGGCAATACGGAGTTGATTAGTCATCTATGTCGGGTCTCACCCGTTCCCATAGCTCTTGATGAAGAACTTATCGGAAAGTTCTCTCACGAAGAGAAAGAGAAGACCCTGGAGGAAATAAAGCCTCAATATATTATTCTGAAGCCCTCGCTTGTCGGAGGCTTTTCCGGTGCGACAGAATGGATCGAACTTGCCGATGCGAAAGGTGTAGGTTGGTGGGTAACCTCGGCTCTTGAATCGAACATCGGCCTGAATGCCATCGCCCAATGGGTTGCCACTCTTGGCGCCCGAGGATATCAGGGCCTTGGAACGGGCGCGCTTTTCACCAATAATTTCACTTCTCCTATCTTTCTTGAAGGGGAGAAACTGAAGTATAACCCGATGAGTCCCCTTGACAGGACTGAGATCGATACACTCGACTGGAGGGATTGAATATGACCTACGATGATTTTATAGAGGAATGGAACGGAGGCGCGGCTTATATCAAATGCCACACCTCCGGTTCCACCGGAAAGCCGACAGACATACTGCTACCTCGAACTATTATGGAGGAAAGCGCACGTCGCACCTGCCGCTATTTCGGGATAGGTCCGGAGTCGGTACTATATTCATGCATTTCGCCTGATTTTATCGGAGGGAAAATGATGGCGGTGCGTGCCGAAGAAGGTAACCTTCGACTTACGTGGGAGAACCCCTCGAG
>JAIDPP010000342.1 GCA_029062725.1 Muribaculaceae bacterium
AAATATAATCTGATCAATAATGTGATTGGCTGGGTGATCTTCACCATTGCACTCGCCACTTATTGGCTCACTCTCGAGCCGACCGCCTCCTATTGGGATTGCGGTGAGTTTATTATTCAAGCTGATAAGCTTGAAGTGGGTCACCCACCGGGTAACCCCATCTTCATGCTTACCGCACGTTTTTTCGCTAATTTCGCACCTGATGCTACCAAGATCTCGGTCATGGTTAACGCCATGAGCGGACTTCTCAGTGCCCTGACGATCCTCCTTCTTTTCTGGACCGTCACTCATCTCGTGCGTCGTCTTGTAGTGAAGGATTCCCGGAGTGAAGAGCTTTCCCTTTCCCAATATCTTGTGATAATGGGCTCGGGAGTGGTCGGGGCATTAGCTTACTGCTGGAGCGATACATTCTGGTTCTCAGCTGTCGAGGGCGAAGTCTATGCCTTCTCATCTTTTTGCACGGCATTGGTGTTCTGGCTTATCCTAAAATGGGAAAACCGTGCCGATGAACCTCACTCAGACCGTTATCTTATACTGATTGCCTATATCATCGGAGTATCTATCGCCGTGCATCTCCTCAATCTTCTCTGTATCCCTGCAATTGTCCTTGTATTCGCCTACAGGAAACGGAAGGATATGGACCTCAAGAAGTCGTTGTTTGCTCTTCTCATCTCTTTTGTAATCATCGCGCTTGTACTTTTCGGACTTGTTCCGGGCTTCATAAAGATGGCGCAGCGTTTCGAGCTTCTTTTTGTCAACGGCTTCGGAATGCCTTTCAACAGCGGAGCCTTGGTTTATGCGTTTGTGGCAGCCGCTGTCTTCATCTGGGCCATCTACGCACTCCGCCGTCAGAATAATCCTCTGATGATAAAGGTCAGTTTCCTGTCTGCAATTCTTATATCCGGAATGTTCTTCATGGGTTCGGGATGGTGGCTTGGCTGGATACTTACCGCTGCATTGGCCGCATGGCTCTTCTTCGCCCGTCGTCCTTTGCCCGTGCGTCAATTGGGAATCATCATGTGGAGTATCGCCGTCATCTTCGTCGGCTATTCGAGCTATGCGCTCATACTTATCCGTTCCAGCGCCGACACTCCGATGAACCAGAATTCCCCTGACAATGTGTTCGACCTCGCCTCCTACCTTAACCGCGAGCAGTATGGTCAGACGCCCCTTCTTTATGGAGAGACGATCAATTCCGGGGTTCAGAAGGAGTTTGCAGGATATGAGACCGTAGAAACCGGGCAGACATACGACGACGGTACTCCCATCACCATCGATTATCCGCGTTACAACCAGAGGATAGACAAGGGTGGTGTGGAATATGCCAAGGGTGTAGCCAACGCTGAGCCAAAAGTGACCGGACAGCTTACGCCCGGGGACGCGACCGCGAACGCGGAACTCGCACGCCGCGGCGGTGACTATTATGTGAAGAAGGGATATAAGGAGGAACCGGTGCTTAATCCGGAGCTCAACATGTTCTTCCCCCGAATCTACAGCCGTATGCACAAGGATGCCTACCGCACCTGGGTGACCCTCGACACGACCCCCTCCAATATAAAGGAAATACATGCCGTCGATGCCACAACAGGAGGGAAGGTGCCGGAATATGACGTCAACGGGCAGCCGATGGTCAATCCCATTTCCAACCAGATCGTGTTCCCGCAGAAAACGGCTTATCGTACGACTTACGCACAGAACCTTCAATATTTCTACAACTACCAGCTCAACCACATGTATATGCGCTATTTCATGTGGAACTTCGCAGGGCGTCAGAACGACCTTCTCAACCAGCAGGGAGAACTTGATGCCGGAAACTGGATTTCCGGAATACCATTAATCGACAACGCACGCTTAGGCGACCAGAGTATGCTCCCCGATGATCTTGGAAAGGATAATCAGGGTCATAACGTATATTACATGCTTCCGCTCCTGCTTGGAATCATCGGCCTCGTATGGCAGTCGTTCGAGGGGAAGCGCGGCATCGAGCAGTTCTGGGTGGTGTTCTTCCTATTCTTCATGACCGGTATCGCCATCGTGCTTTATCTCAATCAGCCTCCTCTTCAGCCTCGCGAGCGCGACTATGCTTTCGCCGGCTCCTTTTATGCGTGGGCTATATGGATCGGTATGGGTGTTGCCGGGTTGCGCGCTATCATCCTTTGGGCAATCAGTCCGAAGGAGAAGCAGGGTGGTGACAAGTATGCAGTGAAAGCGGTGAAGGAATCCGACGAAGAAGAGCTTGAAATAAAGAAAGAGAAAGGTGCCGACCGCGGCCTGATAGCCGCCGCCGTCGCCTGTGTTTTGGGGCTTATCATACCTTTCCAGATGGTGAGCCAGACCTGGGATGACCACGACCGCTCCGGCCGCTACGCTGCCCGTGACTATGCTGTGAACTATCTCGAGAGTCTCGAGCCTAATGCTATAGTGTTCTGTAACGGAGACAATGACACGTTCCCACTCTGGTATGCTCAGGAGGTGGAGGGTGTGCGCCCCGACGTTAAGATAGTCAACCTCAGTTATCTTGCTTCCGACTGGTATGCCAATCAGCAGATGAAGCAGAGCTACGAGGCAGCTCCTATCAAATTCACGGCCAAGCCGGAGGATATCGCCTACGGCAAGGCGGATGTTACGGTGTTGGGTCAGGAGCGCGCTCCGATGGATCTTCTGACGGCTCTCAAAGCCCTATATGCCGGAAAGACCTTCAACGAGGCTTACGGATATCCGGAGCTCCCGAGCAGCGTGGTGACGATCCCTGTTGACAAGAAGAGGGTGCTCGAACGTGGTCTCGTGGCTGAGAAGGATTCCGCAAGGATCGTTGACGAGATCGTGATCGACCTCGCCTCGGCATCATCTATAAGCGGCAAGGGATATGTGAGTCTCAGCGAGCTTCTGATGTTCGACATCATCGCCACCAACGCAGCCGAAGGATGGCCGCGTCCTATCTACTGGTGTACTTCCGTGGGTCCGGAATATCATGCCGGCCTTTCCAATTATCTCGTCTCTACGGGAATGACCCATCAGCTTGTGCCGACCCTTCAGGAGGGATTCCCGGCAAGAACTGACCGGGCATACGATGTGGTGACGAAGAAATACCGCTGGGGCGGGGCGGAGAAGGCCACCGCCGACAGGCGTCCCTATTTCGACGAGACGGCCCGACGGATGCTGATGTCAACGCGAAACTCCGTGCTTGACGTTGCCGCCGAACTGATAACAGAAGGTGACGAGCTCAAGGAGGAGGGAAAGAACGCAGAGGCAAACGACAAATATAAGAAGGCTTTGACCGCCCTCAACCTCATAGAGAAGAATCTCGGCGAGGCCGTGACCCGTTATGGAGTTAACGTGGCCCTCAGCCTTCCGGACTATTACGGCATGATAGCCGACGCCACAGGCGACAAGGCTCTGCGCAAGAAAGCCGCCGACATGCTCTACCGGCAGTTGGGAAGGATGCTTCAGTACGTGGCCTACAACCAGTCGATCGCCATGCAGTTCGGTCCCGGAATGAGCATGACGCAGGAGTCAAGGCTCGTGCCATATCAGGTGCAGAGCTTTATTGACGCCTACGAGCGATATGGCGGTGACCCCAAGAAGGTCGATGCCCTTCTCAAGCAATATAACCTCACCCGTAAATTCCTTCTGGAAGCCCATCAGCGCGCCTACGGAGACGGCGACGAGGCTCCGACGGTGGAGTCGGTGCTTGAAGAGGTGGCAACGTTCGGCGCCATGGTCAACGAACTCGCGGCCATGAACGCCGAGGACTATGCGGCTTCCCCGATCGATCACCGTTATGTAGATTCCGTGTTCTACGGTTATTGCGAGGAGGTGAAACGCGCCGGAGTGACAGATGAGGAGCTCGACGAGGTGATCGGCAGGATAAAGGTCGATATGGGCCGCAGCCGCCGCATCTATGAGGAGTATTCGGCCAAACATCCGCAGTGATGCTGATCGAACATCCTCCCAAGATATTCCGTCTCCTAACCCCCGGCCTCTTCCGGATGCCTGAAGAGGGAGGGAGGCGTGTCTATCTCACTTTCGACGACGGACCGATACCGGAGGTGACGCCCTGGGTGCTCGACACTCTGGACCGCTACGGCATAAAGGCCACCTTCTTCATGGTCGGAGACAATGTGAGGAAATATCCCGAGGTGTTTGAAGAGGTGATGCGGCGCGGTCACCGTGCCGGTAACCACACGATGCACCATCTTCAGGGGGCGAAGACCCGGACTGAGGATTATCTCCGGGATGTGGAAGAGGCCGACCGGCTGATAGGGAGCGATCTTTTCCGGCCCCCCCACGGTTGGATGCGTCGTCCCCAGACAAAACGTCTATCGAAGCGCCACAGGATAGTGATGTATGATATCGTGACGCGTGACTACAGCCGGCGTATCGACGCGCGGAGGGTAGTGGAGAACGTCAAGCGCTATGCGCGTCCCGGCTCGATAATTGTCTTCCACGATTCGTTGAAGAGTATCGACAAACTCCGGACGGCGCTTCCGGAGGCGATAGAATGGCTTATTGCCGAAGGTTATTCTTTCGGCACATTATAAACAGAGAGAAGAGGAGAGATGAAGAGAGTGCTTGTGGTAGGAGCCGGTGGATTCGCCGGTGGATTCATCGTAGCGGAAGGACTCCGCCGCGGATATGAGGTATGGGCAGGTGTGAGGGCCTCCACTTCCAGAAAATGGCTCGCAGACGAGCGCATACGCTTCCTCGAGTTTGATTTCGATCGTCCCCAGACGCTCGCCCCAACAATAAAGGAGGCCTTGCCGGAAGGGGAGAATTGGGATTACATAGTATATAACCTCGGAGCTACGAAAGTGGTGAAGTATCTTGATTTCAACAGGATAAACTACCAATATCTCCGCGACTTCACCGATGCTCTCAAGCTAAGCGGAAAAGTGCCGGAGAAATTCCTCTATATCAGTTCGCTCT
>JAIDPP010000343.1 GCA_029062725.1 Muribaculaceae bacterium
ATTATATAAGTGGCCCTGTTTCCGAGTTGACACCGACCACAGCTGTAATTGACTGTAACGGACTGGGCTATGAAATCAACATAACACTGATAGACTATCCCAATATTCCGGCATCGGGGAATGTCAGGCTGTATGTCCATGAAGCTATCCGGGAGGATGCCCATGTGCTTTACGGTTTTCTTAGTAAGCGGAGCCGCGAGTTGTTCCGTCTTTTGATAGGGGTTAGCGGAGTCGGCCCTAATACCGGACGCCTGATTCTCTCTGCGCTGACCACCTCTCAGCTTGAGGGGGCGATAGCATCAGGAGATGATTCGGCCCTGAAAAGCGTCAAAGGAATCGGAGGAAAGACCGCCCAGCGTATAATAGTGGATCTCAAAGATAAAATAAAAGCGGACGAAGCAACGTTAATATCACGTACGCCTGCAGGAGAATCGTATGATGATTCCGTCGCCGCGCTGATCATGCTTGGCTTTACTGCCCAGCAGAGTCAGAAGGTGTTGAAGAAAATCTTCGCCGCCGATCCGTCGCTCACCACGGAGAAGGCGATAAAGCAGGCATTGAAGATGCTTTAGATGAGGTTTTTCCGCAAAAGATACTTTACTGCGGCAGTGTTGTTTTCAACACTGCTTTTATCGCTTATAGGCTACTCCCAGTATTACAAGAGCGAGCTTGCCCCTCCGCCGGCGGAATCACCGGTCGGAAGCGTGACGGACCATTCCGTGAAAAACGATACTTCCGCCATGCTGTTCGAGGTGCGTCCAACAGTTCCGGTCAACACCTCGGAATTGACCGGAGTTGAAGAGTATGCCGCCGACCTTCGGACTCCTTCCAATGTAAAGACGGAAGCGATCTATGATCCCGAATCGGGAATGTATATCATCCATACCAAGGTTGGCGACCGGGATATAGTCACTCCTGCAATGCTCACTCCCGAAGAGTATAATCAGGCGATGATGAGGAAAGACCTATATTCCTATTTTAAGGAAAAGAATTCGGAAAGTTTCGAGCAGAAGGAGAAGCAGCCGTTCAATATATTCGATATGAATTTCGCCCTCGGTCCGCTTGATAAGGTATTTGGTCCCGGTGGCGTACGTCTGACCACCCAAGGTTCGATACAGCTCTCGATGGGTGTGAAAAGCAATAAGACCGACAACCCATCTCTTTCGCTGCGCAACAGGCGTAAGACATATTTCGACTTCGACCAACAAATCCAGGCTACTA
>JAIDPP010000344.1 GCA_029062725.1 Muribaculaceae bacterium
AGGAGCATAATAAAGACTTATGAATAACGACGAGATAGAGCTGATGCTGTCGGCCAATGTTAATCTTTTAGCGGTACAGAGTGAGCAGGAGAGAATGATGTCGCCCTGCTGTGGAACAGGATCTTTTCCATCTGTTCCTGCGCTCAAAGAGATCATAGAACTGGTTAAGGGAGTGTTGTTCCCAAATTTTCTCGAACGCAGGCGTACATCAGCGCAAATGCGAGTCTATTATATAGGCGAAAGTGTAGAACGTATTTTCTCGCTTCTCTCTAAAGAAGTGCTTCACGCTCTCTGTTTCGAACGGGAACTTTCCGAGGGGGAGACACGAGCTGAAGCCCGGCGTCTCGCCATCGGTTTTATCGACAAACTTCCCGAAATCAAGCGTATGCTCTATAAAGATGTGGAGGCGATGTACAACAACGATCCGGCAGTAGATAATTATGGGGAGGTAATACTCTGTTATCCTGTGGTGCAGGCGATGGTCCATTACCGCGTGGCACACGCCCTATTGGAACTCGGCATCCCGGTTATCCCGCGCATACTTACCGAACTCGCCCATTCCGCCACAGGAATCGACATCAATCCCGGGGCACAGATCGGAGAATATTTCGCGATTGATCACGGAACAGGAGTTGTGATAGGCGAGACCTGTATCATCGGTGACCATGTGACGCTCTACCAGGGAGTGACGTTAGGAGCTAAAAACTTTACCCTTGACAACCAGGGTCACCCGGTTAACGTTCCCCGACATCCGATAATCGAAGACAACGTAACTATTTATTCCAATTCTTCGATATTAGGCAGGATTACGGTCGGGAGGGGTTCGGTTATCGGAGGCAACGTCTGGCTTACCAATTCCGTACCCCCCGGATCAAGGATTCTCCAACGAAAGGCCATAGCCTCCACCTTTTCCGACGGGGCCGGAATATAGTAAGAATAAAGAATAGGGAGGTATCACTCAAGGTAATCAAGTTGCATCATGGTTAACCATGTTGCAACTTGATTTAACATGTTGCAACTTGATTTAACATGTTGCGGCATGGTAGGACATGATGTTAAATAACATATTATATTTTCGCTTCAAAATTTGCGAGATAAAAATCCTATTATTAATTTTGGCCTAAAATCTAACCATAATTTATCATGGAAAAACAACTCCAGCAGACATGCCTTCATGACAGGCATGTTGAACTCGGGGCGCTTATGTCCCCCTTCGGCGGTTTCGACATGCCGATTCAGTATGCGGGCATCACAGAGGAGCACAACGCCGTACGCCAGAAAGTCGGTGTTTTCGATGTCTCTCACATGGGAGAGGTCCGTGTCAAGGGTCCCGATGCCTATAAATTCGTAAGCCATATTTTTGTCAACGATGTCACCGGCGCGCCTGACGGACAGATCTTCTATGGAATGATGTGTTATGAAAACGGAGGTGTTGTCGATGACCTTCTTGTGTATAAGGTGAACGATAACGAGTATTTCCTGGTTATAAACGCCTCGAATATAGATAAGGATGTAGCCTGGATAATGAAAAACGCCGAAGGGTTCAACGTAGAGATCATAGATGAATCCCCCCGTTACGGCGAGGTTGCCATCCAGGGCCCTGAGGCTGAGGGCACGGTGGAGAAGGTGCTCGGTATTCCGGTTCAGGATATACCTTTCTATAATTTCAAGACATTCCCGATCGATGGAGAAGAGGTTATAGTCAGTCGAACGGGTTACACAGGGGAGGATGGCTTCGAAATTTACGGCTCTCACGATTACATCCGCCGTGTGTGGGATAAGTTGATGGAGGCCGGTGTCCAGCCTTGTGGTCTCGGTGGTCGCGATACGCTCCGGTTCGAGGTAGGC